>SDWN01000338.1 GCA_004195305.1 Neptunomonas sp.
TGAGGTTCCCGAGTGGCCAAAGGGATCAGACTGTAAATCTGACGCGCAAGCTTCGGTGGTTCGAATCCACCCCTCACCACCATCCCCCCGTATTGGCGGAACACTGCTGATGCACCCTAACCAAGAGCGCAATCAGCTTAAATATTCTTCGATCCTTGCCGCTACTCTCTTTAACGTCCCGAGAGGAGTGCCGCATGAATCGTATCTGCGTCTTTAGGAGCCTGTCGGGCTTAACACTGATCGTCTCGGCAACCGCTGCTGCCCTGCCCTGCCGTCGTGCGTCAAAGCCGACAGACCACCAGGGTACCCCTGAGCCTCTAGCTCTTCTATAATCAAAACTTTACCAAGCAGCCAGCTCACCCATCGATTCCTGAGAGTGCGTGTAATGACCCAGAAAACTGTCTCCGTTGGCAACATCCAAATCTGTAATGAGCGCCCCTTTGTACTATTTGGTGGTATGAACGTCCTGGAGTCGCGCGATTTGGCGCTGCGTATCGCCGAACACTATGTCGAAATTACCCAGCGGCTCAACATTCCCTATGTGTTCAAAGCCTCCTACGATAAAGCCAATCGCTCTTCGATCGACTCGTTTCGCGGCCCCGGCTTGGAAAACGGACTAAAAATTCTGCAGGAGATCAAGCAAACGTTCCAGGTCCCGGTTATTACCGATGTACACGAGCCCGGACAAGCCGCGGCGGCTGCGGAGGTGGCCGACATCATCCAACTACCCGCGTTCCTGTCACGACAGACCGACCTGGTGGTTGAGATGGCAAAAACCGGTGCCGCTATCAATATCAAAAAAGCTCAATTTTTAGCACCGCAAGAGATGGGACATATTCTCAACAAGTTTCGCCAAGCCGGTAATGAACGGCTGATTCTGTGCGAGCGCGGCAGCAGCTTTGGTTATAACAATCTGGTCGTCGATATGCTTGGCTTCTCGGTTATGAAACAGTTTCAATATCCGCTGATGTTTGACGCCACCCACGCCTTACAAATGCCGGGAGGGCGCAGCGATTCCGCAGACGGCCGCCGGGCCTTGGTCGCACAGCTGTCACGCGCGGGCCTATCACAAGGCATCGCCGGCTTGTTCCTAGAATCCCACCCGAACCCCAACGAGGCAAAGTGCGACGGTCCCTGCGCACTACCACTGGATAAGCTAGAGCCCTACCTGAAACAGATGAAAGCGATCGACGACCTGGTCAAATCGCTACCGGTGCTAGTGACCGATTGAGCACCTAAAATAATACAGCCGATCGCGAACACGCTTACAACCCACTGATGGTTTGCGATATGATTCAATACCATAATAATCAAGCAACAAAAGACCGCTAAAGAAGGCGTTTATGGCTCTGGATTTCTCGACCCTGCGCAAACAAATGGTGCTTGGCCCCGAACACAGGCAGTTCCAGCTGATTAAACCGGTCAGCAACAGCCCTATAGGCCAAGTCTGGCACGCCTACGACCTGAGCTCTGGCGAAGACGATAACTCCCGCGACAAGGTTGCACTGGAGATTTTCAACCCCAAGTTACTCACAGATGCCGATGTGCTGGAGCAGCTGAAATCGCTGGTGACCCGCTGCTCACGCTTGGAGCACAAGCATCTCGCTAGTGTCTACGGTTATTTTCAAAGCCGTGAAGGCTGGCTCTTTGTCGCCATGGAACCGCTCTCTACCCGTAGCTTAGCGCGAATTCTGATTGAAGACGGCTACAAACAACTCAACGCGGAGAAAGCCCGGGTCATTCTGCAACAGATCGCCCTAACCCTTGATTACATCGCTAAACACCAGCTTAGTCATGGCGACCTGACGCCATGGAACATCATCATCACCCATGAGTCAGGGATTAAACTGGTTAACATGGCTTTTCGCCAGCCGTTATTACACGCAATCCAGAAGAGCGGGCAGCGGGTTCTCAATAACGAATACCACCCTCAGGAAGCGTTTAGCAGCACGCCGCTGACACCCAGCGCAGACATCTATTCTTTTGCCTGTCTGGTCTATCTACTGCTTGGCGGTCGAGCCCCCTTTTCGCCCGACACTCCGCCGCAGAACAGAGACCCTCAGCAACTCCCCGCCCCGAGTCAATTCAATCCAGAGCAATGGCAGTTGCTGCAAAGCGCATGGGATTCATCCCCTGAAAAACGCCCAACAGCCGCGCTGGATCTGCTACGTCTTTTATTCTCGCCAGAGCCGCAGCTGACATCAAAAAGTGACAGGTCATCCTCCGGCGCGACCATAACGCAACAACACCCCGCCAATAAAACCCTTAATGACGCTCCGAGAAACGCATCAAAAAAGAATCTCCGATGGCTAATTGGGTCACTGCTTACCGCCTGCATCACGTTCGGTGCAGGCTTATCCCTAGGCTATTTTCTGGCAACCAATACCTACAACAAGCATCAGGAACAGCTGTTTAGACAGGTAGCCAATATCCAAAAACTGCTACAGCAACCGCCCTCGGTTCAGTCCAAAATCACACTCAGCAAAGCCTTTGCCTCCCTGCGCGATCTCGCCCCGGGTACCGAGTTGCTGCAACAACTGGGCTCCCAGGTAGATCAGTTCAATGTCAGACTGACACGTGACGCCGTTGCTAAAGCGCCCATCGCCCCCGCCAGCAGCCTGGATGATAGTTCCGCAGCACCAGCCCAGCGTGCCGGAAAAGTATTCAAAGATGAGATCATCGCGGGTATCTTCGGCCCTAACATGATCACCATGCCAACCGGAAGTTTTGCCATGGGCGATCTGGACCGAAACGGAGATGACAACGAGTTACCGGTACATCAAGTCACAATCAAGCACAATTTCGCCCTCTCACAGAAAGAGGTAACCTTTGCTGAGTACGACCTCTTCGCACTCTCAACCGGCCGCCCTCTGCCTGCAGATAATGGCTGGGGGCGTGGCGAGCGTCCAGCCATCAACGTCAGCTGGAACGATGCCAACGCCTACGCCCACTGGATTCAACAGCAAACCAAACAACCTTACCGACTGCCATCAGAAGCGGAGTGGGAATATGCCGCCCGCAGTGGTAACCAAACACTCTATTGGTGGGGCAATGAAGTCGGCACCAACAACGCGGCCTGCGATGATTGCGGCAGTGGGTTTGATGGTCAGAAAACCGCCCCGACCGGCAGTTTTAGTGCCAACTCATTTGGCTTACATGACATGAATGGTAACGTCTACGAATGGGTGTCTGACTGCTATAACGAGAATTACGACCAAGCCCCCCTGAATGGCAGCAGCTGGGACGTGGGGCTGTGTAACTATCGGGTAATGCGTGGGGGATCCTGGTATGACATTCCCCGACTCATCCGCTCAGCCAGCCGCTATCGCCACCCACCTAATGCCAGCCGCAACACCTGGGGCTTTCGTTTGGCGCTGGACCTGAAAGAATAACCGCAAGCCGGGCGCATTCTCCATTGGTTGTAGTCCGGCTCGGTTTGATAGCCGAGTCCACGCGAATACCTTATAATCTTGCCACCGATTTTGGCTCTCGGCTTTACGCCGGGTTCGATCTATAGAATGAAGGGGATTTTCCATGAAACAACCTGTACGCGTTGCGGTAACTGGTGCTGCTGGTCAGATTAGCTACTCTCTACTGATTCGCATCGCTTCCGGGCAGATGCTCGGTAATGATCAGCCAATCATTCTGCAACTGCTCGAAATCACTCCCGCTCTGGACGCCCTCAAGGGTGTTGCCATGGAGCTTGAAGACTGTGCTTTCCCGCTGCTGCAAGGCATCGTCATGAGCGATGATGCCAACGTTGCCTTCAAAGACGTTGACTACGCGCTGCTGGTTGGCGCCCGTCCGCGTGGACCAGGCATGGAGCGCAAGGATCTATTGGAAGCCAACGCCGCGATCTTCTCTGTACAAGGCAAGGCTCTGAACGATCACGCCAGCCGTGACGTGAAAGTACTGGTTGTCGGCAACCCAGCCAACACCAACGCCCTGATCGCACAACAAAATGCTCCGGATCTGGATCCTAAGAATTTTACTGCGATGACTCGCCTGGATCACAACCGTGCTGCGGCTCAGCTGGCTAACCAAACTGGCAAGCACGTGACGGATGTCAAGAAAGTCACCATCTGGGGCAACCACTCTGCCACGCAGTACCCTGATATCAGCAACACCACCGTTGCTGGCGCTGCCGCTACTGGCCTGGTTCAAGACAGCTGGTACAAAGAGACCTTCATCCCTGACGTTCAGCAGCGTGGCGCTGCGATCATCAAGGCTCGCGGCCTGTCCTCTGCAGCTTCTGCCGCTAACGCGGCTGTTGAGCATATGCGCGACTGGGCGCTGGGCACTCAAGACGGCGACTGGGTGAGCATGGCGATCCCAAGTAACGGCAACAGCTACGGCATCGCCGAAGGCCTGATCTACTCCTTCCCTGTGACCTGTAAAGACGGCAAGTACACCGTCGTTGACGGCCTGGAAATCAGTGCATTTAGCCGTGAGAAGATGACTGCTACCGAGCAGGAACTGAGCGAAGAGCGCGACGGCGTTAAGCACTTGTTCGCCTAAGCTCTCATACATTTAAGCTCTCGCACGTTTAAAACACCGCAGCCCTGGCTGCGGTTTTTTTTAGCCGCTGCGGTTGTTTTGATTCAGATCATCCTGAACCGGTATAAACCGCGATAGAGATTCCAACCCCCTGCGCCACTGCGTACCCTAGTAGTCCGCGATCGGATAGAGAACGGCATCATGGTAGCCAGTCACGACCCGTATTAACCCTGACCATTGACGGTCCAGAGTGGGATCACCCGAATCGATCACCAACGGTCGCCCCTGGAGCTGCTTTAGCTTGGTTTTAGTCGCCACTACCAATAGATTATCCCTGCCTGCACGCTGTAGCAGCTCCACCGACAGCTGTTGGTTGCCACGCCCGACAATATGCCCCTGGCCACCGATGACAGTCACCACAATCCGAAACGGTTGAGCGCCGATCTGCTCCAGCAGCTGCGTCGCACTCAGGTCTGAGCCCAGCAACTCGCCATCCCGGACCAGGTCCACCCCCAGCAGGGTATTGGCCAACCCCATCTGCTCCATCACTGCCTGCACCGTCGTCCCTGAACCCATGACGTAGCAGACTCCCGGCTCCATCGTCTCAATCAGATCGGCAGCAATATCATCGAGTACTAAGGTTTCCACTTCTTTGCCGCCACTCTTGGTCTGCTGCACAAACCGCCCCTCTTCGGGAACCAGCAACTCGCCGTAATATTGCGCCCTGACCCGCCCCTGCCGAAACACCTCCTCATCAATATCGCGAACCTCCTGCTCCCGCAGGCTGACCAGCTCACCACGAATCAGCATCGCCACAACCTCGCCTGCGGCGCGTGGGGTGATGGCATAGACACCAGAATGGATCTTAACTCCAGCCGGAATACCCAACACTGGCACCGACACCTGAGTACCGACGGCCGAATACAGGTCCCGCGCGGTGCCATCACCACCGGCGAACAAGATCAGATCCACACCGGCAGCAACCAGATCTGCAACCGCCCGCAGGGTATCCTCGGCGGTGGTATTACCGGTATCGATACAACCCAGCACATGCGGCTTGAAACCCGCTGACAGCGCGACCTGCTCACCCATTTCCGCCGGATAGGTGTAGCATTCGAGATCTAATCCAACCAGCACCTCCAGCGCCTGGAGCGCCCGCTCTCCCGCTCGGGGCACTGCACCCAGCGTCAGCGCATGCTGCACCGTAGCCGCTCCATCACTGCCCTTCAAGGCAACACTACCGCCAACGCCAGCCAGCGGATTAACAATCAAACCCAACTTAAACATCACCACCCCTGCATCTGTGCATTCCGATTAAAGCCCGACCTGCTCGCGCAGCATTTGCTGATACACAAAACCGGTCAGGATCAGCTGGGTCTCCTCATCCATGCCAACCAACTCCAAGCCATGCACCATTCTAAACCCTTCACTGAAACCGTCTTCTACTTCTTCCAGGTTGCGGATCAGCCCCTCAACCAGCAGCACTTGATCGACCTCGCCCACACGCACCCTGGCGGTTATATACAGACGATCACCAACCTCACCGAGTTGATCGCTGGCTTCTATCCGGGCTCCGTGCAAGCTGATGTCACAACAGAGTGCCTGACGCGGCCAGCCACTTCCGAAATGCCCGGAATCGGCCTCATCAACCGAGACGATCAGCTGGCTGTTAACCCGCGGCGCCTTACGCACCAACACCGCCTCCACTGCATCCGGATAATCCAGGAACAGCATCGGCACCGGCACCCTCTGCACTTTTAGCACCTTTGTTTTGAAGGCACAGGCGCGATTGAGAGCGATCAGACGCAGGGTGATCGAAGTGCCCTCTTTGATCGGTTTCTCTGCGCCATTAAGTATCGGCAAGGTCACCATCAGGCAGTGTTCAGAATAGGCGCCCAGATAACGCACCGAAAAACGCCCTCGTGGCGATGCTGTTTCCAGCTGAATGCGCTCACCCACCGCCAATCTCAGGTCATCGAACCGCAGCTGCTCTTTCACCCCTGATAACGACAGAGCAGAGCCCTGCTGCGGCAACCGTTCAGTCACCATCCCGCTCCTCGTTGTCGAGGTCAAGGTCAAGGTCAAGGTCAAGGTCAAAACCATAACTCGCCAACTGCTGCGCCAGCACGCTGCCAGATGCCAAACCCGCAAGCGCCAGGCTACTGAACTCACGCCGCTCGGGGTAACTGCGGCGTAGCCGGTCAAACTCGCTGGCGATTGCGGCCGGATGATGCCGAACCCGGCTGAGCAGCGCATCATGATCCCGCCGCACGTCATACACCAGCCTGACCAGGCGGGGAATTAGGT
>SDWN01000353.1 GCA_004195305.1 Neptunomonas sp.
GACCAGCGCCGCAATGGCCATGCGCAGCAGTGCGGCCATCACCGGCGAAACAGACTCGCTGCTCCAGACGATGGCCAGCGGTGTGGTTGACCAGATGATGATAACGGTTAGGTATGCCAAGTGAACGGGCATGGTGTTGCCTCCTTTACCTGCGGATATGCAGGGTGGCCGCTGACGAGTAGCGGCCGGTGCGGTCTGGGCCGTAGCGGTTACGCCGGGCTTTCAACCGAGGCAAAAAAAGGCCGCGGTTGAAGTGCCGCGGCCTTGGATTTTACTGTGGAACGATCAGTTGCTCGTTACTCCACTCTCTCCGGCCGCTTGCTGGGGTGCAAAATGACGCAGCCAGGCACAGAACGTTGCCTGTGGCAGAAATAGAGGGGTGCTAAGAGTCGGGATCTGAATCGTCATAATGGATCAATAATGTGAGTAAGGGGCTGCGTTGTCAATTGCTCAATGCGATCAATAGTTTTTGCCGATTTCGCGCTCTACCAAATTTTGCAGTTGCTGATAGCCGAAGCTGGTAAGCGGTTTGCCATTGACAAAAAAGCTGGGGGTTTTGGTCACCTGAAGCTGCTTGGCATCCGCCATGTCCTGTTGCATGCGCTTCTCGATGGTACGGCCTTGCATATCTTGTCTGAGCTGGGCGAAGTCGAGTCCGACCTGGCCTAGACGCATCCACAATTTGTCAGGTTGCGGATTGCCATGTGAGGCCCAAACCGCTTGGGCTGCATAAGTGGCCTCCAGGGTCTCCCAGAACTTGTCCTGCAACCGGGATGCCTCAAGCATCTTTACGACCTGATCTGAGCCAGCGTGAAACGGGGTGTAGCGCATAACCAGCTTTATCTTCCCCGGGTTGGCCGCCATGAGTTGTTTCACGAAGGGATGAAAGGCCCGGCAGGCTTCGCAGCCTGGATCGAAGAATTCGGCGATGACGACTTTTGCGTTCGGATCACCTATCGTCGGCGAATAATCGCGTACCAGGATCGAGGCGTGTTGTTTGGTCGTTTCGGCGCGCTCATTGGCTTTTTTGGTTTCGTAGACAAAGGCTGCGGCAGCAAAAGCGACCACGAGCAACACGCCTGCAGCGGCGACCAGGTATTGTTTCTTCATGATTTAGTCCTAGTTCGAAAGATTAATAGCAACCCAATAATGGTTGTATAGGAAAGAATTGAGAGCATCGGGATGGTGATAAATCCAAGTAGCTCCAGGTCGACTTTGGTGCAGGAGACACCCTCGCCACAGGGTTTTAAGCCTTCAGGGATGTAGCCGGAGTAGAGCAGGTAATGGAACACGGCAAATCCCCAGCCAATGATGCTGACCGGCAGCGCGTAACGCACAACGGAGCGATCGAGTGGCAGCATCCCAACCAGAAATATGATCACCAGGGGGTAGATGAAAATTCGTTGCCACCAGCACAGCACGCAGGGCTGTAGCCCCATGACTTCGCTGAAAAACAGGCTGCCCAGGGTGGAAACAACGGCCAGTAGCCAGCAGCAGAAAATTAACATCCAGCCGTTGTCGGTACCCGCGTTAGGTTGTGTCATGGATGCCTCATTCATGATGGTTTTCCAATGGCCTCATAAGTGTCAGCCTGTTTTGAGTGTGGGTCGGTATGAGTGCAGGATCTCGGTCTAGGAGGCTGTCCGAGAACAGACAGACCTACTGCGAGATTCGCATTTCGGCCAGATTACCCGCTCATTTTTGTTAAATAGAACCACTATTCTTCGCAAATGACCGATTAATCTGACTCAAAATGCGTATCTCTCGCTACGATCACTATTCTCGGTCAGCCTCCTAGGACCTTGGGTTGGGTCAAAGGTTCCGTCACCGCCTTCGGGTCTGGGTTGAATACCTCAGTGTGGCGTTTTTGGCCAGGATCCCAGTCGCAGGTTGCGGTATTGACTCGGCGATATTCCCATTACTTTCTTGAATATACGGGAAAAATAATAGGCATCCTCGTAGCCGAGGGCGTAACCGATCTCATTGATGCTCTGGTTGCCGATGTCAAGTAGTTGACAGGCGTGTTCGATCTTGAGGTTGATGAAATGATTGATAGCGCTGGTGCCGGTGAGCTCTTTATAGCGTTTGGCGAAATGGAATTTGGACAGGTTGACCTGGATCGCCAGCGTCTCCAGCTCTAAGGACTCATGGATGTGGGCCTGCATATAGCTGTGAATCAGTTCAAGATCGAAGCCGCTACGGCGGCTCTCGGAGCTGCGCAATAGGGCTAAATAGCTGAGAATCTGGCGCAGTTGGTTAGCGGCATGGAGAAACGGCCGCAGCTGGTAACCACTCTGGCGCACCTGTAATAGATTTTCAAAGTCAGCGATCAGTTTTGCGTTCTGGCCGACCTCGATCACAGGATAGTCCGGTTCCAGCGGCAGGTTGGTGAAGAAATTCAGCGCCATGCTGCCATCGAAATGGACCCAGTAGATGGTCCAGGGATCCTCATCATCGGCGGCGTACGCGTGCGCCAGACCGCGCGGTAGCAACAGCAGTTGGCCCCCCTTGAGATAGCCGTGACGCGGACCTACGGTGAGCGAGCCGCGGCCCGCGATGCAATAAATCAACAGGTAATCGTCATGGGATTCTCGCTCCATGGCGTGTCCCAGCGCCTGGACATAGTGTCCCATCCCCAGCGGATAGAGCTCGCAGGAGAGCGGGTGCTGATGGAGTCGATCCAGTAGCGACCGGGGGACGACGTAGCGGGCACTGTTGGGTGGCAAGGGCCAGCTGGAAGGTTTGCTCATAGACGATAGTTTTACCCAGGGCTGAAATAACAAGATAGTCCATCATTGGGGCAATTTTATCAATCCTTCGGCTGTTTGCACTGTGCTTAAATCAGTTCAAGCTAAAAAAACAACCAAGGTGAAGTCCATGTCCAAGCCAGTCCCCCTGTTTATCGACGGTCAGTTTGTCCAGAGTCAAACCGACCAGTGGATCCCCGTGACCAATCCGGCCACCCAGGAAGTGATCGCCCAGGTGCCTTGCGCCACAGCGGCTGAGATGGATGCGGCTATCGCCAGCGCTGCCGCTGCGTTTGAGACTTGGAAAGAGACCCCCGTCTCCGATCGTGCCCGGCTGATGCTGCGTTATCAGGCGTTGCTAAAAGAGCATCACGACGAAATCGCGACCATCCTCTCCGAAGAGACCGGTAAGACCTTCGAAGATGCCAAAGGCGATGTGTTTCGCGGAATCGAGGTGGTTGAACAGGCCTGCAACATCGCCAGCATGTCGATGGGTGAGACGGTCGAAAACGTTGCCCGTAAGATCGATGGTTACAGCATCACGCAGCCGTTGGGCGTCTGTGTCGGCATCACCCCGTTTAACTTCCCGGCGATGATTCCACTGTGGATGTTCCCGATGGCGATCGCTTGCGGTAACACTTTTATTCTTAAGCCCTCCGAGCAGGATCCCAACACCCCAACCCGTCTGGCGGAGCTGTTTGTCGAAGCCGGTGCCCCCGCAGGCGTGTTGCAGGTCGTTCACGGCGGTAAGGATCAGGTCAACACCCTGCTGACCCATCCTGTGACCCAGGCGATTTCGTTTGTGGGTTCCGTGGGTGTGGCAGAACATATCTACAAGACCGGCACCGACCATCTGAAGCGGGTCCAGGCGTTTGCCGGCGCCAAGAACCATATGGTAATCATGCCCGACGCGCAGAAGAACCACATGATCAGCAACCTGGTCGGTGCCTCGGTCGGTGCCGGTGGCCAGCGTTGCATGGCGATCTCGGTGGCGGTGTTTGTCGGTGAATCGCGCAAATGGATCCCCGAGTTGAAAGAAGCACTATCCAAAGTGCGTCCGGGTGCCTGGAACGATCCCGAAGCCGGTTACGGCCCGCAGATCAACCCACAAGCCAGGGACCGGGTGCTGGGCTTTATCGACGCAGGTAAGCGTGAAGGCGCGACCTGCGAGTTGGATGGTTCCAACTGCACCGTCGAAGGCTACCCCGACGGTAATTGGGTGGGACCGACGCTGTTCACTAACGTCACCACCAAGATGTCGATCTATCAGGAAGAGATCTTCGGGCCGGTACTGTGCTGCATCGAAGTGGATACGTTAGAAGAGGCGATCGAGCTGGTTAACAATAACCCCTACGGTAACGGCACCTCGCTGTTCACCGCTTCCGGCGCTGTGGCGCGTAAGTATCAGCACGAGATCAAGGTCGGTCAGGTCGGCATCAATATCCCGGTTCCTGTACCGCTTCCCTTCTTCTCCTTCACCGGCTGGCGCAAGTCGTTCTACGGCGATCAGCATGCCTACGGCAAGCAGGCGGTACGCTTCTACACCGAGACCAAGACCGTCACCGCGCGTTGGTTCGAGGACGATATTACCACCGGCTCGAACATGACTATCACGCTCAAGTAAGTTATTAATGATGGGGCGCCTTAATCAAGAATTAAGGTTAGCCCCGTTTTAACGATTCTGGAACCGAATACGAAGAGTACGCGTATGGATTTTAATCTGACTGAAGATCAGGTCGCTTTTGCCGATGCGGCCCGTGCCTTCTCCGAACAGGAGCTGGCGCCCCATGCTGCCGAGTGGGATCTGCATCACACCTTTCCCAAAGCGGTGATTCAAAAAGCCGGCGAGCTGGGTTTTTGTGGTATCTACACGCCGGAAGCTGCCGGTGGCATGGGGCTGTCCCGGCTCGACGCTCATGTCATTTTCGAGCAGCTGTCGATGGGCTGTACCTCGACCACCGCCTTTATCACCATCCATAACATGGCCACCTGGATGATCGGCGAGTTCGGGAACGAACAGTCCATTGCGCAGTGGTGCCCAGCGTTGGTGATGGGTGAGCAGCTGGCGTCTTACTGCCTGACGGAACCCAATGCGGGCTCCGATGCCGCGTCTTTGAAAACCTCCGCCCGACGCGAGGGTGATGAGTATGTGCTCAACGGCAGCAAGTGTTTTATCTCCGGCGCCGGGGAGACCGATGTGCTGGTGGTGATGGCGCGTACCGGCGTAGACGGCCCCAAAGGAATCTCTGCTTTTGCCGTCGATGCCACTCTGGCTGGGATCAGCTACGGCCGTAAAGAGGACAAAATGGGCTGGAATAGCCAGCCGACCCGAACGATCACCTTCGAAGATGCGCGTATTCCAGCCAGCTGTCTGCTGGGGCAGGAGGGCGATGGTTTCAAGATCGCGATGAAGGGGCTTGATGGAGGCCGAATCAACATCGCTACCTGTTCCATCGGTACCGCCCAGCAGGCGCTGAACAGCGCCGCCGCCTATATGCAGGAGCGCAAGCAGTTCGGTAAACAGCTGGCGCAGTTCCAAGGGCTGCAGTTCAAACTCGCCGACATGGCGACCGAACTGGTGGCGGCGCGGCAGATGGTGCGGCTGGCGGCGTTCAAGCTGGATAATAACGATCCGGATAAGACCACTTACTGTGCGATGGCCAAACGTTTCGCCACCGATGTCGGTTTCGAGGTCTGTAACGCCGCACTGCAGATTCACGGCGGTAACGGTTACATCAAGGAGTACCCGCTGGAACGGCATGTGCGTGATACCCGCGTGCATCAGATCCTGGAAGGGACCAACGAAATTATGCGGGTGGTGATCGCCCGTCGGCTGCTGCTCGAAAATGCCGCCAGTGTGCTTTAACCCGTCGTGATCATCCGTGGTGATCACCCGTAGTAATGAACAAAGGACAGTTTAATGAGCGAAATGATTCTGGTTGAAAAACGCGGCCACACTGCGCTACTGACAATGAACAACCCACCGGCTAACACCTGGACCGAGGCGAGTCTGAAGGCGCTTAAGGCGACCGTCGAAGGCTTGAATGATGACAAAGATATCTATGCGCTGGTTATCACCGGGCAGGGCGAAAAATTCTTCTCCGCCGGTGCAGACTTGAATCTGTTTGCCGACGGTGACTTCGGTGTGGCGCGTAACATGTCTCGCGGCTTCGGTGAGGCGTTCGAGGCGCTGAGCCAGTTTCGCGGGGTCTCGATCGCAGCGATCAACGGTTTCGCCATGGGTGGTGGCCTGGAAGTGGCGCTGGCCTGCGACCTGCGGGTGGCGGAAGAGCAATCTCAGATGGCGCTGCCGGAAGCCAAGGTCGGCTTGCTGCCCTGTGCCGGTGGTACTCAGAACCTGCTTAATCTGACCAGCATGGCCTGGGCCAAGCGGCTGATTCTTTGCGGTGAGCGAATCAAGGCGGCCAAAGCGTTGGAGATCGGCCTGATCGAAGAACTGGTCCCCCAGGGTGGCGCGCTGGCGAAGGCGCTGGAGATGGCAGAGGCCGTTGCGCAGCAGAGCCCCTCTTCGGTAGCGGCCTGTAAAAAGCTGATCCAGCTGGCGCATCAGCGTAATAACACCATCACACTGCCGACCGAACGCGAATTTTTTGTGGATCTGTTTCATACCGAAGATCAGAAAGAGGGCGTTAACGCCTTTCTTGAAAAGCGTAAGCCCGAATGGAAAAACTGCTGATAGCCGGTGATTAAGGAGAAACGAATGAGCGCGGTTGTATTTACTGAACACCCCGCCGGCAACGGCAAAAAGATCATCCAGGCGACCCTTAACTCGGAGAAGAGCCTCAATGCGCTGACGCTGGAGATGATCCGGCTGCTGGCTCCCAAGCTGCCCGAGTGGCAGGCCGATCCCTCGGTCGCGGCGGTGATTCTCGATGGTGCCGGCGAGAAAGCCTTCTGCGCCGGAGGTGATATCGTCAACCTGTATAAGGGGATGGTGGGCGAAACGGCGGTTAAAGAGGGAGAGCCTGGCTCTGTCTCTTATACACATCT
>SDWN01000356.1 GCA_004195305.1 Neptunomonas sp.
GGTCGGTTTCATTTCGACACATCGGTGCTGCCGATGTCAGGCTGAAGCCCGACCCACAAATGAAGCAGGCTGGGGGTGTTGGTTTATGTGGGTCGATTTCAATCCGACACATCGGTGCTGCCGATGTCAGGCTGAAGCCCGATCCACAAATGAAGCAGGCTGGGGGTGTTGAGTTTATGTGGGTCGGTTTTCAACCCGACAGGAGTGATGATCCCGTCGAAATGAGTTCAGCCTTATAGTAGTTTCTCGAACACTTTCGAGTTGCGTTGGAGGTTATACAGCGCCTGCTTGCTCTCGGGCAGGCGTTCGCGCCCAACCTCGACAAACCCCTGCTCCTGGAACCAGTGAGCGGTGCGGGTGGTGAGCACGAACAGCCGTGAGAGCCCTTGCTCGCGGGCCTGTTGTTCGATCTGCTGGAGCATGTGCTCACCCCGATTGCCACCGTGATAATCCTGATGCACCGCGACGCAGGCCAGTTCTGCCACGCCGTCCTCATAGGCGTAAAGTGCCGCACAACCGATGGCCGCGCCATCGCGCTCGACCAGCACGAACCGATCGATCTCCGTCTCCAGCAGTTCGCGTGAACGCCGTACCAAGATGCCGGCCTGCTCCAGAGGCCGGATCAGCTCAAGGATGCCGCCAACGTCATCGATGCCTGCCTGTCTAATCTGCTCATAGCTCTCTTGCACGATCATGGTACCGGCCCCTTCGCGGGTGAATAGCTCGGTAAGCAGTGCGCCGTCCTGGCGGTAACTGATCAGGTGGCCGCGTTCGACCCCGCCGCGACAGGCGGTGGTTATCGCGGTGAGTTGCCGGGCCAGCGGGCTATAGGATTGTTGTGCGTCGGTCATTCCATCCAGGTACTGCTGCAGAAAGCGTTCGGCGGCTTTGGTGAGCAGTTCTGAACGGCGTTCGCCGTTAGTGTGAATGACCCCGTTGTCTTCGCCAAAGCAGATCAGCTTGTCCGCTTTCAGGCTGACGGCCGTCTGTGCCGCCACATCCTCCAGCGCCAGGTTAAAGGCTTCCCCGGTGGGGGAGTAGCCCAGATTGGACAGCAGTACGATCGCACCCTGATCCAGCAGCCGACTGATCGCGCTGCCGTCGACTCGGCGCACCTCGCCGGTATGCTGGTAGTCCACCCCCTCGACCACCCCCAACGGCTTGGCCGCCACGAAGTTGCCGCTGTAGACCCGCAGCTTGGCGCCATGCATCGGCGAGTTGGGCAGCCCCATCGACAGGCGTGCTTCGATATCGGTGCGCAGACCGCCGATAACCTCCTTGACGTATTCAAGGGTGATGGCATCGGTAATCCGCAGGTTGCTGTGCTGGCGTGTACTGACCCCCTCTTTCGCCAGACGCGCCTCTATCTGGGGGCGTCCGCCGTGCACCAGTACCAAGCGCAAGCCGAGGCTGTTGAGCAACGCCAGGTCATTGGCGATGTTACTGAAACTGCCGTCAGCCAAGGCGTCCCCATCGAGCATCAGGACCAGGGTTTTACCCCGGTGAGCATTGATATAGGGCGAGCAATGGCGGAAGAAATCAACGTAATTGAGGCTTGCTGCGGGTGTTTTTACTGGGCTCACGCGTTAGGTTCCTTGGCTGCGAACTCTTTACATTAAGGGGTGGCTTACAGGCAGCTGTCTTGGATTAATGTTTTCAGTAAGGCGACAGTGGGGTTGATCTGATCCATGGCCAGAAACTCATCGGGTTGGTGCGCCTGGTCGATCGATCCCGGTCCCATCACGATCGTATCCATCCCCAGTTGTTGCAAAAAGGGCGCTTCGGTGCCGAAGGCGACACTCTGGGCGGGATGGCCGGTCAGTTTTTCGGCCAATTGCACCAGTGCGGAATCCTGCGGGTTCTCGAACGCCGGGATGCCCGGGAACAGGGCTTCGGTTTCGATACGCACGCCATAGCGCGCAGCGACCGTACTGAGGCGGCTGTGGATCTGATCCCGCAGCGGCAGCAGCGGCATTCCGGGCAGCGGGCGGAGATCGAAATCCAGCTCGCAGCTGCCACAGATCCGGTTGGGGTTATCACCGCCGTGAATGCAGCCCAGGTTGAGGGTTGGCACGGCGATCTCGAAGGCGGGGTTCTGGTGGCGCTGTTGCAACTCGGCGCGGAAGCTGAGCAGTTCGGTCATCACCCCTTGCATCGCCTCCAGAGCATTGTTGCCTAAGGACGGATCGGACGAGTGACCGGAGCGACCGGTCAGGCGTACTCGCTCCATCATCATCCCCTTGTGCAGATACACCGGGCGCATGCTGGTTGGCTCACCGATCACTGCGCGCCGGGCTTGTGGGCGGCCTGACAGGGCCAGCGCTCGGGCACCGTTCATGCTGGTCTCTTCGTCGGCGGTGGCAAGAATAATCAGCGGTTGGCGCAGTTGCGAGGGTTGCTCGGCAAAGCGGCGTGCTGCCTCGATGGCCAAGGCAAAGAAGCCCTTCATATCGCAACTGCCCAGACCGTACAGCTTATGATCCTGTTCGGTGAGTTTGAACGGATCATGAGTCCAGCGGCCGGCATCGTAAGGCACGGTATCGGTATGCCCCGACAGTACCAATCCGCCCGGGCCGTGGCCTAGGGTGGCGATCAGATTGGCTTTGCCGGGGTGGCCTTCGATCTCGATCACCTCGGTGGTGAAACCCATGCCGCTGAGCCAGGCTTCGAGTTTGTCGATGACCGCGCGGTTGCTCTGGTCCCAATGGCTCAGGGTCGAGCTGACCGAGGGAGTCGCGATCAGTTCTTGGAGCATGCTGAGTAACGAGGGCGGCGCGATCATGGCGGTGTGCTCGACAGAGGGTATCGGGCTATTGTGCCGCGATTTGCGTTAAAAAATCCAACCGGGGAGGAAAAATAATGGCCGGATAACGAAAAAAGGCGGGGACTCTGTTGAGTCTCCCGCCGTTTTTAGAGTCTGCAGATCGACTATATGAAATCGACTCTCTGTTTTCGATGCTCTGGTTTCTAGGTTCTGTTTCGACTACAGGAATATACCCTTGAGCATAAAAAAGATCATGATCGACAGACCGGCACCTGCAGGCAGGGTAATGATCCAGGACATGAAGATGGTGCCAACCACCTTCAGGTTCAGTGCCGAGAGACCTCGCGCCAGACCCACACCGAGTACCGCACCGACCAGTGTGTGGGTGGTGGAGATCGGCAGGCCTGTACCGGAGGCGATCACCACGGTGGTGGCTGCCGCCAGCGTCGCGGCAAAACCACGGCTGGGGGTCAGTTCGGTAATGTTGTTACCGACAGTGGCGATCACCTTATGGCCGTACATCACCAGCCCTAGCACGATACCGGCACCGCCGAGCAGCAGGATCCAGGCCGGCATCGCCGATTTCTGCGCCAGTTCGCCACCGGCACCGACCACGCTGACCACGGCGGCCAGCGGGCCGACGGCATTGGCTACATCGTTGGAGCCGTGGGCAAAGGCCATGGCGCAGGCGGTAAACATCATCAGGATACCGAACACCCGTTCAACGCTGGTGAAACTGTAATTCTCGTTCTCTTTTTTATTGTACTTAACCCGGCGTTCCATCCAGGTCCCCAACAGTGCCAGCAGAATACCGGCGATAACCGCCAGCATGGCACTTTGACCAAAGCTGAGATCAAGGCCGACATGTTTGAGGCCTTTGGTAAAGGTCACCATGGCGATGATGAAACCGACCAGGAAGATGTAGAAGGGGATATATTTCTTGGCGTTATCGAACGGGTCGGCGGTATCAAGGATCAACCGCTGGACGCTGCGGAACAGGAAGTACGCCAGAGTGCCTGCCATCACCGGCGACACCACCCAGCTGGCGACGATCGTGCCAACCTTGCCCCAGTTGACCGCGTCGACCGAGATGCCGACCGCAGCAAAGCCGACGATGGCGCCGACGATGGAGTGCGTGGTTGAGACCGGCCAGCCGTAGGAGGTGGCGACGAGCAACCAAATACCCGCTGCCAGCAGCGCCGAGATCATGCCAAACACCAGCAGCTCAGGGTTATCTGACAGCATCGTCGGATCGATGATGCCCTTGCGGACGGTGGCAGTGACTTCGCCCCCTGCCAGGTAGGCACCGGCAAATTCGAAGATGATGGCGATGATAATCGCCTGCTTGATGGTCAGCGCCTTGGAGCCAACCGAGGTTCCCATCGCGTTGGCCACGTCGTTGGCCCCGACACCCCAGGCCATGAAGAAACCGACCACGCAGGCAAGGATAATGAGTACGTCACCGTACTGGGCAATAATTTCCATGATCTATCCTCGAAGGCTGTTTAGCGGGCAAGTAATAACATGAAGCGACTGCCGACTTGCTCGGCACGGTCTGCTAACTCACCGATCCAATCGATGATGTTGTACAAAAACATCACTTCGACAGGAGGAAGATCCGTCTCCAATTTAAATAGCATCAGCCGTAGTTGCTTCTCACGCTTATCGGTTTCGCTTTCCAGCTCTTCCAGCCGGTCGATCATCTTCTCGACCACGTCGGCTTCGCGCCCCCTGAATCCCGTAACAACCAGTTCGTCCAGCTCGTTTAGCGCGTCAACCGCTTGGCTGGTGACACTCAGCGAGCATTTGAGATAGTCCATCATTGGTTCGGCCATCGATGCGGGGATCTGCATCTGTCGGCCGAGCATGATGCCGGCGATATCCTGGGCTTTATTGGCGATCCGGTCCTGCATCCGTAAGATGTCCAGCAGCGTGGTCCGTGGGACCGGCATAAACAGGCTCTTGGGCAAGTGCTGCCGCAGATACTGCTTGAGCTCATCGGCTTCGTGTTCAAGCACACTGATGCGTTGTTGAACTTTCTCTGCTTCGGTCCAATCCTTGGCTAATACCGCTTCAAAGAAGGGGATCAATTGAATCGCGCAGTTGTGCGCTTTTTCGATATGCTGCTGCAACGGTTTAACCGGAGACTGAGCAAACATATTCATAAAAGAATTGTTTGCGACCATTGGCGATCACCTTCGTTTAGCTACAAAATTTGGCGCAGTATACGATCGGCCGTCACAGTTTTGTAGTTTTTACGTAGAATTAATGTCAGTGAAAGTTCATCGAATTGTCATAAAAGTGTAACAACTTGCTGTAACTCGATGAAATATGATTTATATCGCCACTTAGAGGCATGGATATGGCGCAGGAAATCGAACTTAAGCTTAGCTTACCGCAGGCGTACCAGAGCCGCTTTACCGCACTTGCCTTGTTGCAAGGCTACGCGCTTGAGGCACCACAGCTTCAGGCGCTGCAGAATAGTTACTTTGATACCCCCGATCAACGGTTAAACCGGCACGCGGTGGCGCTACGGATTCGGCGTAACGGCGATCGTTATATCCAGACCTTGAAGACCCGTGGTTCCAGCCAGGGGGGGCTGCACCAGCGCCAGGAATGGGAGTGGCCGGTGCCGGGTGCCGCGCTTGATTTTAGTGTGCTACCGCCGCAGGCATTTCCTGACGGAGTTGCGCTCGACACCCTCGCGGTGGCTTTCAATACCGACTTTGAGCGTACCTGCTGGATGCTCGACTACTCGTACCAAGGGCAGCAGGCGAGCATTGAGTTGGTGCTCGATAATGGTTGGGTGAGCACCCAGGATCAGCGCGATCCGATCAGCGAGATCGAATTGGAGCTGAAATCAGGTCCGACCGGGGCCCTGTTTGAGTTGGCGCTGGCGCTGGCTGCCGAACTGCCCCTACGGATCAGTCGGATCAGTAAAGCGGAGAAGGGTTTTCGACTGCTGCAACCCGAGCAGGCGCGGCGGATTCCTGCTGCGCCGGTGGTTGTGGACAGGGTTGTGGACAGGGTTGAGAGCCGGTTTGATCTGCAGGCCGCGCAGCAGTGGCTGGAGCGGATTCAGGCGCTGTTGGAAAGCTATGCCTTCATTGCCGATGTCGAGCGTTTGGGCCAGGCTCCTGCTGCGTTTGCGGGGCTCGGGCAACAGTTGGCGATGGCTGAAGGGGTCGCTGACGATCTGCTCAACCGCTTAACCGAGCAGCAGCAGGCCCTGAGCCTGTTACTGGCAGAGGCTGATCCAGAGGTCCTGCTCCAGCAGTGGCTGGATGCACGCTCATTGGGGCTCTGTCTGCTGCAAACCAGCCAATGGCTGTATCAGCAGAAGTAGCGGTTTAATATTCTGGCCATATAGAAATGTTCGGGTTGCGGAGCCCGGGCGTTGACCTCTACTCTAGAGTCATCTGTCTACATTCATCTTTTTAACCGCAATGCCACTCAAGGGGCTTTCGATGCCAGAGCTGCAACTCGATAATATCCCGCAACCGCTGCAGGCTGATCTGCAGCGCTATTGGCAGCAGTATCAGGAGTGCGCCGATGCCGAACAGCAGGCGCAGTTAACGGCCCAGTCTGCGCCGTTTTGGGCGCAGCTGAGCCGTTGCTGGACCGGTAGTCGTTATGTTGCCGAGCAGTGCGTCGCGACCCCGGCGCTGCTGCCGGCGCTGCTGGATGATCTACAACGCAGCTATAGCCGTGAATACTATGCCGACCAGCTCCGTGACCTGTTGCAGACGGTCGCGTCTGAAGAGCAGCTGCATCACCAGCTGCGTCGTTTTCGCCAGCGTGAGATGGTGCGGATCATCTGGCGTGACCTTAACCGTCTGGCGCAGATGGAGCAGACCACGGCAGACCTGAGTCAACTGGCGGATGCCTGTATCGATCAGGCTCTGGCCTGGCTGTATGCTGATGCGTGCGAAAAGTGGGGTACACCCTATTCCCGTGAGATCGCAGCTTCCCGCGAGGGCGTCGCTGAGGCTGCCGAGCCGCAGCGGATGGTGGTGTTGGGAA
>SDWN01000588.1 GCA_004195305.1 Neptunomonas sp.
CAGCCGTAACGGCTACTCGCGTAAGACGCTCAAGACCGAAGACGGCCAGTTCCAACTGAACAGCCCACGTGATCGTGACGGCAGTTTCGAACCGCAGTTGGTGAAGAAGCCGCAGACCCGCTTTACTTCGATGGACGACAAGATCCTGAGTCTCTATGCCAAGGGCATGACCACGCGTGAAATCGTGGCCACCTTCCAAGAGATGTACGGTGCCGATGTCTCCCCAAGTCTCATATCAAAGATCACCGATTCCGTGATTGCACAGGTTGTTGAGTGGCAGTCTCGCCCACTCGAGTTCACGACCCCAGTCGTGAGCAGCACCACCGCCACTTTCGATGCCGACAGTGCAAGGTTCACGTTGACTGAAGTATTCCAATACCTTGCTTCTTTTGATGGTTTTCGCAGCTATTCATTCTCTTGCCGATCAACACCAAAAACAGCGAATAGATTCTTTGCCCAATTCAGGCCGATGCGCATAATTTCCATGGTGGACTCCTTCTGTTTGATGGGTTGTTACAACTCCAATCTGGCACATAGATGTCGTTAGAGGGGGAGTTCATTCCATCTCCATAACAAATAGAGGGTTGTTTTTCCTTGTTCGAAATGATAGCTAGCTGATATATGTCAGCTAGCTTTACAGTTGTTGAAAATAACTTCTACTATGAAATTAAAAACACTTATTTATCAAGTTGTTGAAAAGTATGGATTGGTTTTTGCTTGAGGTTTGTTTTGTGAATCAGAATGATTGGTTCAAGGAGGGATGTGGGTAGCGGGATGAGATTAATGGCTCTGTTATCAACAGCTGGGTCTTGAGCCAAAGCTGCAGGTGTTTGGATAGAGCGCTTGGACGCGTTTTATTTTTTGATGTTGAATCACGCATTGCTCTACACCGATTAGATGAATCTGAGAATTAATACGGAGTTTAATAATGGCCTTGGTTAGAAGGGGAGGGAGACGTTTTCTGGTAACCGCAAGTGTGTATGTCTAGACGATGAGACAAAGGGATTGTTACTGAAAATTTTTTACCTGGGTGGCAAAGAATTTACTTTTAAAATTAGGAATATATAGATATGAGCAATCAACTGCTTTTTTACACTTCAGCTACACCTATCAACCTCAAGCGCCATTGTGACTGGGGGGTAGAAAGTACCGGTGACTTCGGGTTCGCAGCCAATACAAATTCAGCACCTGTTATGGCGGTGGAATTTTCCAAAGCGGCGGCTGAGTACACCCTTATTTTTGCGGGTGACGGAAAAAAAGTGGTGCCGTCAGCGGTGCTAGGGATTCAGAACGATTCAAACCTCTATGTCGATAAAGACGGTAAATGGTCTTCTAAATACATTCCTGCTTTTGTGCGCCGTTACCCGTTCGTATTTTCCAGCGGTGACGAAGGTAAAACCTTTACGCTCTGCATCGATGAAGACTATGCAGGCCTCAATCAGAAAGGTGAGGGCAGCCGTCTTTTCAGCGAAGAGGGCGAGCGTACAGACTACCTGAACGGAGTGCTCAATTTCCTGAAGGAATACCAGACCGAATACAGCCGTACCCAGCTTTTCTGCGACAAGTTAGTTGAGTTGGAGTTGCTAGAGCCAATGCAGGCTCAGATCAAACTCAAGTCTGGAAAGCAGCTATCCCTTACAGGTTTTCAATCGGTTAGTAGGGAAAAGCTGAATGCGTTGGCACCCGAAACGCTGTCTGATCTGGCCAAGATGGGGGCGTTGGAGTTGATCTATATCCATCTGTATTCGATGAAGAATTTCACCGACATGATGGAACGCGTTTCAGTCTCGTTGGAAGACGATGAGATGGCTTCTTTAGCCGATGAAAAACAAACTTCATTGGAAGATCTTGAGCCAGCAGGGACGGCCTGAGATTTCGACGGCATCCAGAGTTTTATCTAGGTAGACATATGAGCCTGCGGTTATTTTCTTTGGAAAATTTAGGCTGTTTAAAATTCAAGGGGCAAGGTTCATGGCTTTTCCATTTGGGCAGGCAGCGGGTGGTTCCACACCTAGAAAAACATTTCCTCAACTGAGTGCGCTGATGCGAAAAATGCGTATGGGGTTGATGGGATTTCCCGCTCGAAAAAAAGTCCATGACTTTATCCCGCCTTCCAAACGCCGGCCTGTGGTGTTCGAGCCACTGGAGCCGAGGCTGCTGCTCTCAGCGGACCTATCCTTTACCGCGCTGACGGCCAGCGATCTCATCTTGCGGCTGCAAGACGTTGACGATACACAGCATATTCAGATCGTGCTGGCCGATGAAGCGGCTATCAATGGGGAGATAATCGTCAGTAGTCAGGAGCTGGCGTTGACCAATAGCGTCACCCTAACCGGGTCGCTGGAAGCAGATCGTTTTACAGTTGATCTGACCGGTGCGATGGAGTCTTTCGAGCTATCTATCTCGATTGTCGATGCATTCAGCGATGATGCCGACAGTCTGTCGTTTGTCGGCGGTGATGCTGAATGGACGGTTAGCTCGCTGGATGCCGGTGATGTCAACGGTATCGACTTTACCGGGATTGAGGAACTGCTCGGCGGTGACGGTGCTGATGATTTTGTCTTTATCGATGGCGCAGAGCTCACACAGGGGTTAGACGGTGGCGCTGGTTTTAACAGTCTGGATCTATCGGCTGTTGCCAGCCCGTTAACGGTTGATCTCGAAAACTGGGATGTGACCGGTGTTGGCGGCGATGGCGTCCATAGTGTTCAGCGCATCATCGGCGGCCAGGGCTATGACACCCTGATAGGCGATTCAAACTTTGATCTAACGTGGGATATAACTGCAGAAAATGCCGGCAATGTAGCTGGCATTTCGTTTTCTGGATTCGAAATTCTCGAGGGAGGTTCTGGCAACGAAGACACCTTTAATTTCGCTCAGGATGCCGGCCTTAGTGGCTATGTCGAAGGCGGCGACGGTGGGTTTGACACCGTTGTATTGAGCGGCAGCTATAGCAGCGTTCAGTCTGTTGCTACCGGTGTAGACTCTGGCATTTTGACCCTGGATGGACTGAATCTCGTATTTGATGGCATGGAGCCCATTGTATTTACGGGTACCCTCGACGAGTACGCCTATGTAGGCACAGCCGGTAATGATTCCATCGTGGTCACCCCAGATTCCCCTGGAAAGTTCTTGATCGATGGTGTTGGTGAGACAATAGTGCTCAGCAGTGTTAATACGCTGTTGATTGATGCATTGGCAGGTTACGACAGCGTAACGTTCAACAGCGGTGAAATCGATTTTGGCGGTGCAGCTGTAGAGGTTCGTGCTGAGTCTATTGCGATTGAATCATCGGCTTCGTTGACGGGCTTGGGCGATTTGACTCTCAGCGCCACAGATAGCAGTTCCATCACCAGCGCCACCTCTCCATCAGCCACAAGCTTAGACGCCTCCATTTCGGTTTTGGGCGACATTACTGCGGCTGGCGACCTCAAAATTCACGCCACCGTGAACAACTCCATTGATCTCGACAGCAATAGCACGCTGGACAATCTAAACGTGGATGCGAACACGTCGGCCACGGCTATCATCGGCTCCTCAGCAACAATAACAGCAGCGACGCTGTCACTGACCGCCGCGACAAACACCGATATTGATGTCGCACATACCAATGCCCTGTTCAACGACATTAATGTCGGCGATACCGGCCCTATTACCCAAGTCACCTACGCAGGTGTTGCCGGTGGTGCCACTCTGAAGATCGGAGCCGGAGTGATTCCGGGTAATACCGAGGGGGTCAGCGTGCTGATCGATGCCGTCGATAGCACCGATATTCAGGCTCATATTGCACCGGGAGCGCTGGGTTCATTTATCGGTATTAACCTGGTCACCAGTCATATCGACATTAGCCGAGATACCAAGGCTTATCTGGGTGACAGCACCGGCAATCAACTCACGCTGATGAATACCAGCGGTGATACTGGGCTGGTGCAAGTACATGCCGAAAATAAAGACGGTGCCAACGGCGGAATCGACAATGATGTCGATTCAGACCTGTTTGATGTGGCGCAAAACAATATCGTTGATCAGGTTGCCGCGTATATTAACAACGCCGACCTGGATGTCGAAGCGTTGCGGGTCGATGCCATAAACAGCGCCAGCTACGCGGCCACGGGTAAGATCACTGGCAACAAGGCAAGCGGCACCACATCTGCTTATATAAGCAACAGTCAGATCGACGCATCCACCCCGACGACAACCGATGACGGAGTGATCGTCCGCGCGCAAGATACCTCAAGCTACAGCGCTATATCCGGAGATTCGCAACAATTCAGTCTGACCAGTGATCTGAGCGGGGTTGATAGCGTTGCCGATATCGCCTCCATGGGATTACAAATTGGCAAATCCTCGGCCATCAATGACATCACTAAATCAACCACCGCGTATGTTGATAGTGACTCTGATATCGATGTGATCGATGGCGATCTGCGTCTTGACGCGTTGAGTGATCTGGTGGTGATCGGTGATGCAGCCACGGTTGCCTTAATCGACAACACCGCAGGGGTGTTTTTTAACACCAATAGCGCCACGCTTGGCGGGACGTTCGTGTCCAATCAGCTGCTCGGCGATACCTCTGCCTATATCCTCAACAGCATTGTGACCGCCGACGAATCCGTTGGCGATGTGGTGGTGGATGCGACCAATACCTCCGCAGTTTCCGCCAATGCCGAGTCAACAAGTACCGCTTCTGGTGGCAGTACCGGGACGTTTGCCGTGTCGGTGGCTTTCAACGCGATTGGCTGGGATATCACCAATGTGGCGGCCGCCGCACTCGATGCACTCATCGGCACAGAGCTGGGGGCCAGCGAAGACCGTTCAGACGCGATCGCCTACATCGAGAGCTCAAAGCTAACTGTCGGCAATGACCTCAGCGTCAACGCAGAGTCGGCACAGCAGCTCAATGCGACGGTTTCCAACGTTTCGGATTCGACGGGACAGGCGCTTGCCGGTGCCAGCGGTATCGGAGTGGGCGGAATTGTTGCCAGTAACCGGGTGCTGAGCGCCGCGCAGGCGTATTTAAAAGATATGGAAACAGGCAACGGTGAAGCGATGTCGGTGACCGGTGATGTTCAGGTCAGCGCAACCGATAGCGCCGGTATCTATTCCAACAGTAAAATCATTACCTCTCAGATCACCACCAATACCGGCGGCGTCGATGTCCTCAATGATGGTGCTGCTGCGTTGATTCCGCTCTTGGGTGCTTCTGACTACAGCGTAGGCAATCTCGATGCTGCCGGTGGCCCCTGGACGATCAATTTTGGTGAGCGGGTCACGTTGCCGTTCGACCATGACAAATCCTTGGGCGAACCCGGCCGCACCTATACTTTCTTGGGTGAAGACGGTTATTCCGTCGATTTAGTCACCGAAGACTATTCCAACCTGGATGTCTGGCAGGAGCTGCTCGCCACTGAAATCCAGAATGGCGGCTTGAATCTGACCGACTCTGACTCTACTGCGCTCGGTGGCATTGTGGTGCGAAACCAGGTTTCCGGGACCGTGGAAGCCTATATCGATAATGTTGATCTCAGTGCCGCCAGCGTCGGTGTTGAAGCGCTCGAAGCGTCCATTTTGCGAGCGGTTGCCGATGCGACCGCCGAGTCGTCAGGTGGCAGTTCGTTTGGTACTGGAAAATCGATTGCCAAGAATGGCATGATTGCGGTTAACGTGGTGTTGGCCAGCACCGACGCGTACATCATCGACAGTGATATCACCACCACGTCCGGCCATGTCAGTGTCCATGCTGAAAATACCGCATCCTTGGGCGCCGAAACCTACAGCGCCATCAACTCGGGCGAGAACACCACCAGCATCGTGTTGGCGTTTAACACCATCGGCTACGATGCCCAAAATATTTTATTTGATACCTTTGATGCTTTACTGGGGCTAGCCCCGACTGAATTTGATTACGATCTTAACGATGCCGGTTTTACCAACCCTGAAACCCTGGGTGAAAACGACCGGGTAAAAGACACGGGCGGTCAAATCTACCGTTACACCGGACCCGATTTGGATTCAACTAACGGCGACACCTTCAATCTGACGACCGTAACGTTCATCCCGTCGCTCGAGTGGATCGCCGTCACCCCATCTTTTGGTGAACAACCCGCTGACGTTAACGCCTACATCCAGGACTCAAAAATCACCTCGGCGGGTGACCTGTCCGTCCTGGCCGATGCCACCACCATATTGGAAGCGCGCACCAGTAACAGCGCTTCTGCTGCCGCAGCTGCGCTCTTCGGTGCTTCTGCTCAGACGATGGCTGGCGTTTTGGCCAGCAACAAAGTCAGCAGTGCGGCCCGAGCCTATATCAAGTTTACCGGCAGTAGCAAAGGCACGATCGACGTGACAGGCAACGTCAAGGTACACGCGATCGATGACAGCGCTTTGACATCGTTTACCAATATGGTGGCGTCATCGTCCAAGAAGAATGATCTTGGCTTGGGCATGATCAACGATGTCTTTAACACCTTGACCGGACACTACGACTACACCACCAATTCCGGCAGCCAGAATCTTGATTTTGGTGATCAGGTACGGCTCGACGATGTTGATATCAGCACGACCGCTTCGGCCAGTGAAATCAACACCGGCGACTGGGTGCAGCTATCGTCCGATATCGGCAATGGCACCAAAGGACAGATCTATGAATACATCGGCAGTACCACTATCGATGGCTCCGCCAACCTGCCGCTGGGCAAGGTTGATTTCACCGATGCCTCGGTGATTGATTTTTCCGATACCAACAACTGGCTCGAAGTTAAAG
>SDWN01000594.1 GCA_004195305.1 Neptunomonas sp.
AGATGTGTATAAGAGACAGGGACTACACTGGACCGAAAAACGCTGGGCGAAGATTCGCGTTTAAGCCTGGCTTCTGGCACTTTACGCTTGGTTTTTAACACTAATAGCCGTCTTTTCCTTCCTGACGCTATGCTTAATACTGTATTTTGATCGATCTCGGCAAAGCTTCAACAAACGACCACCCTGCAGCATCCGGACCCTAGATAATGGAACAATCAGTAGTATTCTCATTCTTTTTGATATTCACCGGCGCGGCGATCATAGCCTCACTGGCGCTTTACACCCGCCAACCGCTACTGGTGGCCTACATCCTGCTAGGCGCGCTACTCGGACCCTACGGGGCAGCGATGGTCACAGATACCCGCCTACTATCGGATATCGCCGAAGTTGGCATCATCTTTCTACTGTTCCTACTCGGACTGGACATGCAGCCCAGCCACCTCTATCGCATGTTGAAAAAGGCGACCCTTGTGGCAGTGCTGAGTTCAATGGTCTTTGCCGGCATAGGCTATGGAACCAGTAAACTATTTGGCTACACTGAAACAGAGTGCCTGATCGTTGGCATCTCGCTGATGTTTTCGAGCACAATAATTGGTATCAAGCTGCTACCCACCACCGTGCTACACCACAAACATACCGGTGAACTGGTCGTGGGCTTGCTGTTATTGCAAGACGTGATTGCGATCATAGTCTTACTAGCGATAGACAGCGCCAGCTCTAGCGATGTCGGCCCAGTCACCTACATCAAGGCGCTGCTCGCCTTCCCTCTGCTGATCGGCTCAGCGTTTATCTTCGTCAAATATATACTCCTCAAGCTTATTCAACGTTTTGATCGATTTCATGAATATATCTTTCTGGTCGCCATCGGCTGGTGCCTGGGGCTGGCCGAGGCCGCCCAGGCTATCGGCCTGTCAGCTGAAATAGGTGCGTTCATCGCCGGCGTCAGCCTGGCAACCAGCCCTATCGCGCTCTATATCGCTGACAGCCTGAAGCCGCTACGAGATTTTTTTCTAATCCTGTTTTTCTTCTCGATCGGCGCCAGCTTTAATTTAACCCTGCTCGACGATGTTATATTACCCGCCTTACTACTGGCAGCGCTGGTACTGGCGCTTAAACCAGTTGTATTCAAGCTGTTATTACAACGGATCAGTGAAAGCAGCCAGATGGGCTGGGAGGTCGGTTTCCGATTGGGCCAGACCAGCGAGTTCTCGCTGCTGATTGCGTACCTGGCGACCAGTACTCTTCTGATCGGCCAGGAAGCCTCGCATCTGATTCAAGCTACGGCGATCCTGAGCTTTTTAGTCTCTTCCTATATCGTAATCTTTAATTTCCCGTCGCCGATTGCAGTCTCTGACCGCTTGCGGCGAGACTAATCGGCGACAAACAAAACCGGCAACCCGCGCTAACCACGCAACCGGGGTCCAGAGCCAGGACCCAGGACCCAGGACCCAGGAGGCTGACCGAGAATAGCGATCGTAGCGAGAAAGACGCATTTTGAGTCAGATTAATCGGTCATTTGTGAAAACAAATCGGCAGGATGGGTGATATACACAGCAATAACTGCCCGTAGGGCAAGCTGCAGGGACGCAGCTTGTGAACAGCGGTTCTATTTGACAAAAATTAGCGGGGAATCTGGCCCCTCTCTAACTTAAGAAAGTCGGATTCTACTCGACCGCATGGATACAAGAGAGAGGGTAGAGCAACCCAGGAGCGGTTGCCGAGCAGGCCTGCACCTAGAACACAGACCCTCGATGAGGCTTGAATCAATTAGGCGCGTCGGGAAAGATACGCTGGCGCTTAATCTCAGCGATTCGCCGAGCCTCCGTCAAATCAGACTCACTGAGCATTGCCGCCACCGCCTCCCGGGCGCTAAGGGACTGTTCATCACCCGCAGCCACCGCAGTGCTCCACCAGCTGTAGGCCTCTTTGAAATCCTTATCCACCCCCTCACCTTTAAAGTGCATCAACCCGAGGGTAACGATAGAGTCGAGATCGCCCTGTTCCGCGGCGCGACTATGCCATTTCAACGCTTCTTTGTAACGACGCGGGACGCCGAGCCCCCGATAGTACATGATACCCAAATTATGCTGCGCCGGAGCCAGGCCTCGCTCGGAGGAGTGGCGCAACCAAAGTACCGCCTGTGACAGATCCTTAACCACGCCCTTACCATCCTTATAGAGCATGCCCAAGCGATACTGCCCCAGAGGATCGCCTTCCTGAGAAGCCTTATGGTAGAGCTCGGCTGCCATCATATAGCTTAGAGCAACGCCTGTACCCTGTTCATACAGGGTTCCCAGCATCGCCTGGGCACGGGATAATTTCTGCCTCGCGGCTTTACGCAACCAGTACGCGGCTTTGACCGGGTCTCTTTCAACCCCCTCACCGGAGAGATACACCAGAGCCAAGTCATACTGAGCACTGGCGTTACCCTGAATAGCCAGAGAACGCCACAATTTCAGCGCGGTCGCATGATCACCTCGCTCGTACGCTTCAAGCCCTTCATAGAAATCCGCCTGCGCAGGGACTATAAATGCAAACAGCAGTAGCAAAAATGCCAAGTATTTCATTCAGTGTCTCGCCATCAACAACACAGGCACTATAACCAACCAGTTGTAATCCAAAACGTAATCACAGTGCCTATTTCAAAAAAACAGACTAGCACGCTGACTAGGGTTTATGAACAGTCCTGCTAAAAATCATCTATCACGCGAATGCTATCCCTAAAGCTTGCAGCTACCTATCATCAACAGATAGCCACAATTATCATTTACAGCTCTTCAATACCTCCCATATAAGATTGCAGTACCGCAGGAATACGGATCTTGCCTTCTGCAGTCTGATAATTCTCAAGCACAGCCACCAAGGTACGACCTACGGCCAGCCCTGAACCGTTCAGGGTATGCAGCAGTTCGGGCTTTCCGGTTTCCGGATTGCGCCAACGGGCTTGCATCCTGCGCGCCTGAAAATCACCCATATTACTGCACGAAGAGATCTCGCGGTATTTCTGCTGCCCCGGCAACCAAACTTCTAAATCATAGGTTTTAGTCGCGGAGAACCCCAGATCACCGCCACAGAGTACCACCACACGATACGGCAACTCTAGCTTCTGCAGGATCGCCTCAGCATGGCCGGTTAGCTGCTCGAGCGCCTGGGTCGACTGGCTCGGTTCGACCAGCTGCACCATCTCGACTTTTTCGAATTGGTGCTGACGAATCATGCCGCGTGTATCACGACCGTAGCTGCCAGCTTCGCTGCGGAAGCAAGGCGTATGACTGGTAAAACGGCAAGGTAGCTCCCTGGCTTCAAATATTCGATCACGGGCAATGTTGGTGACCGGCACTTCGGCCGTTGGTATCAGGTAAAAGTCGTTATCGCCGGGAACCTTAAACAGATCAGCTTCGAATTTTGGCAACTGGCCGGTCCCACGCAAACTCTCAGCATTGACCAGATAAGGGACGTAGACCTCCTCGTAGCCATGCTCGCGGGTTTGTACATCCAGCATAAACTGGGTCAACGCCCGATGCAGCCGGGCCAGGTTACCGCGCATCACCGCAAATCGTGAACCCGTTATCTTAGCTGCGGTTTCAAAATCCAACCCACCATTTGCGGTTCCCAGGTCGACGTGATCTTTGGGCTCAAAATCAAATTGGGTCGGCTCGCCCCAGACCCTCAGCTCAATATTGTCATCTTCCGAAGCCCCTTCGGGAACCGCAGCGTCGGGAATATTGGGAACACCCATAAGCAGCGCATCGAGCTGCTCCTGAACCTGCTTATACTCTCCTGCAAGGCTGTCCAGCGCTTGCTTGATTCGCTCACCTTCGGCCTTTAACGGTGCAATATCCTGACCCGCCTTGGCGGCGGTACCTATTTTCGTCGCCTGTAGCTTTCGCTCAGACTGCAACTGTTCAGTCGTCGACTGCAGCTGTTTACGGGTGTTGTCGAGCTCCGTAAACAGGCCCACATCGAACGAGTAACCCTTCTTAAGGAGCTTCTGGGCTACAGCGGCAAGGTCAGTACGGAGAAGTTTCGGATCAAGCATCAGTCAGAACGGCCTTATCAATAGAGTGAATCGAATTAAATCCATAAACGGGTCAGCCACAAACCGGCTGCCAGCGCGGCGATGCAGCATAAAACGCTCAATAATATATAAATTACAGCAGACAAGATATGGCCTTCCTGGATCAGCACCAGCGTTTCCAGAGAGAAGGTCGAAAAGGTGGTGAATGCGCCCAAAAAACCCACCATCAACAATTGCCTAGCGGCGGGTGGCAACTGCGCTTTTTCCATAATGAGCACGAAGCAAACCCCCATCAACATCGACCCCAGCACATTAACAGTCAGCGTCCCCAAAGGCAGATAGTGGTCGGTGTTGTTAACCACATAACCGCTCACCCAGTAACGAGCCACAGCTCCGAATGCACCGCCTAAGGCGACGAGTATCAATGCCAGCATCAGGATCTCATTCGCTTATAGCGCTGGCGATCACTGTGTCGATCGAGCTCTCGCAGATGCTCCAACTTCTCACCAATCTTCTGCTCCAGGCCCCGCGGTTCCGGCGCATAGTAACGCCGCTGTCGGATCGACTCTGGCAGGTAGCTTTCACCGGCAGCGTAGCCATTGGGCTCGTCATGCGCGTAACGGTAGTCTTCACCATAGCCAAGATCTTGCATCAGACTGGTTGGTGCGTTACGTAGATGCACCGGAACCTCGTACGAGGGGTCCTCTCGAACATCCGCCATCGCCTGATTAAAAGCACGATAAACGGCGTTCGATTTCGGCGCACAGGCACAGAACACCGCCGCCTGCGCGATCGCCCTGTTACCCTCTGCCGGCCCCAAGCGCACAAATGCATCCCAGGCATTTAAGCTAATCTGCAACGCACGCGGATCGGCATTACCGATATCCTCTGAGGCGATCGCCACTAAACGTCTGGCGACATACAGCGGATCGCAGCCACCGTCGAGCATCCGCGCATACCAGTACAGGGCACCATCCGGCGAAGAGCCGCGCACCGACTTATGAAAAGCCGAGATCTGATCGTAGAACAGATCGCCCTGTTTGTCGTAGCGACGTCCTGAAGCCTGAAGCACTTCCTCCATCACGATCGCATCGACGACCAGCACCTCGCCGTCTATGCGCGCCAGATCCGCTGCGATTTCCAGCAGATTGAGCGCCCGTCGGCCATCGCCATCGGCGGCCCGGGCTAAGCGCTCGATCATATCGGTTTCAATGCGGATATTTTTACCCCCGAGCCCACGTGACTCGGTCAGAGCCTTACCAATCAACTCGACCAACACCGTCTCATCCAGCGGACGCAGCAGATACACCCGCGCCCGTGACAATAGTGCGCTATTGAGTTCAAACGAGGGGTTCTCGGTAGTTGCACCGACAAAAAAGCATCTTGCTGGCTCTTGTTAAAGCGGTGTACTTCGTCGACAAACAGAATGGTTTTCCGCTGCGATTGAGCCCGATGCAGCCGGGCCTGCTCGATCGCCAGCCGAATCTCTTTCACCCCGGAGAGTACCGCAGAGATCGATTCAAAGTGGGCATCGGTCAACTCGGCAATCAGTCGCGCCAGGGTGGTTTTACCCACGCCCGGCGGCCCCCAAAGAATCATAGAATGCGGATTGCCAAGCTCTATCGCCGTTCGCAGCGCCTTATCCGGCCCCAGAATATGACTCTGGCCTAGATAATCGTCCAGACAATGAGGGCGCATCTGCGCCGCTAAGGGCTGATAGCCCTGCTGCGCTTGCTGTTGAAAGAGATCTTGAGTCATCAGCCGCGCTACTCGGTGATCAAATCAACGCCCGCAGGCAGCACAAATTCAAACAGCGCGTCGTCAACCCCAATATTCACCGAAATATCGCTGAAATAAATACCGGTTTTCTGACCAAGACTATCTTCAAGCTGCATCTCCACCGGCAAACCCGCCTCAAATATCAGCCGCAGCATAACAAAGAGCGCATCAGCTTTGATCGGTATAAGTCTGTACTCACCGGAATCGCCCACTACCGGCCCCAGCACCTCAAAGGTGTCCTCTAAGCCATCCAGGTTTCCGCTCAGCAGTAGCGCGGGGGTGTTACTCAACTTCTGATCAACCGATTGACGCGTAACCTGCTCCAGATCCTCATCATACAACCACAATGTCTGCCCATCAGACACCAGCAGCTGCGGAAAAGGCTCTTCAGTACGCCAATAAAACTTTCCGGGGCGCGCCAGAACCATCTCGCCATTAACCTGCTGCAGTCGATTACCGCTGCCATCAAGCACCAGCTGCTCAAAGGTCGCCGACAGACTGGACAGCTGACTCAATAATCGATTTAAATTGTTCGCTGCCGTCTCTGCCTGAACCCCTGTGCTCATCAGGACAATCCCCACTAGCACCCAAGTTCTCATAATAAATCTCATCAGTTCACTCCAACCGGTGGTGGCGCCAAAACTTCCCGCCCCCCATTATGACCAGGCTCGCTGACAACACCTGCCGCTTCCATCGACTCAACCATACGCGCTGAACGGTTATAGCCGATCTTAAATTTCCTCTGCACCGACGAAACCGACGCCCGTCGAGTTTGAGTGACGAAGGCAACAGCCTGGTCGTAGAGCGGATCCAGCTCATCTTCAAATGAACCGCCGCCTCCCGTGGTATCCATATCCACCGACTCCATCAAGATCTCTTCAACGAAGTTGGCAGGCCCCCATTTTTTCCAGGCTTCTACGGTACGGTGTACTTCATCATCGCTGACAAAAGCGCCATGCACCCGCACCGGCATACTACTGCCCGCAGGAAGATAGAGCATGTCTCCATTACCTAACAGATTTTCAGCACCGCCCTGATCCAGGATAGTCCGCGAGTCAATCCGAGATGATACTTGAAACGCGATCCGGGTCGGTACGTTAGCCTTGATCAAACCGGTGATCACATCGACAGAAGGTCGCTGCGTGGCCAGAATCAGGTGAATCCCGGCCGCCCGCGCCTTCTGCGCAATCCGTGCGATCAGCTCTTCCACCTTCTTGCCGACGATCATCATCATATCGGCAAACTCATCGACCACCACAACAATGAAGGGGAGTATTTCTAGCTCAGGGGCCGGAGCATGCTCATCGAACCCATGCTCCAGCGGCTTCCATAGAGGATCCAGTAGCGGCTCACCCCGAGCCTGGGCTGTACGGACCTTGTCATTGAAACCGGCCAAGTTGCGCACCCCCATCTTGGATAGCAACTTATAGCGCCGTTCCATCTCCGCCACACACCAGCGCAGCCCGGTAGCCGCATCTTTCATATCGGTAATGACCGGTGTCAACAGATGCGGAATACCGTCATAGATCGACAGTTCCAACATCTTCGGATCGACCATCATCAACCGCACTTCGTCAGGGGTTGCCTTGTACAGCAAGCTCAATATCATCGCATTGACCCCCACCGACTTGCCCGACCCGGTCGTACCCGCCACCAGCAGATGGGGCATTTTGGCCAGATTCACCACCACCGGATTACCGGCGATATCATTACCCAACCCCAGACTCAGCCGGGAAGAGGCTTGGGTGTAGACAGGGGCATCAAGCACTTCGCGCAACCGTACCATCTCGCGATTTTCGTTCGGGATCTCAATCCCCACTACCGACTTTCCGGCAATCACCTCCACCACCCGCACGCTCATCACCGCCATCGAGCGCGCCAGATCCTTGGACAGATTGGTAATTTTGCTGACCTTGGTACCCGGCGCGGGAGAGATCTCAAAGCGCGTAATCACCGGCCCCGGATTAACCTCGACGACTTCGGCAACAACACCGAAATCTTTCAGCTTGGCCTCCAACAACCGCGACATCGCTTCTAACTGCTCGGCGCTATAGCCTAGCGCTGTTTTTGCTTCAGGCGGATCGAGCAAGGCGACTTTGGGAAGCTGCTTTAATGCCCCTCCTGGCTTAGAGGGTGAGGAGCTTGACGAGACCGGGTCGGAATCGGACTCATCGATAGCACTCATCGTCTCCGACAGAGGAACAATCTTAAGCTCTTTAGGCTTGGCTGATGACTGCGTACCTAGATCCAGAGACGACAACTCATCCAGTACAGCGGAGTCGGATGGGGCATCGCCCACCACCGCTGAAAGTACCTGGTCATTCGGCTCACTCACCGGGCTGGCGTGAGCCTCCGTGATCACGCGCCCCTTCTTAATCAAGCGCGCAGTACTGTTAGAGTGAACATCTGAAATAGTGGGTTGCGTAGCCTTATCCGCAGCCGTTTGAGAGCGCGCATCCGCCGCACGATTAATGCTTTGATGGACAGTAGTGCGCGCGCCCCTGCCAAATTGAGATAACCCCGCCACTGCCGCAAGCAGCATAGCCCCTATCGTTTGCGCCAACCGAAACCAGGACAGATCGGTATAAAAGGTTATCCCCAGCAGCAGCACTCCCAACAACACCAGCGTAGAGCCAATCACCCCCAATGACTGCAACGCCATCTTGGCCAATGACAAGCCCGCGACCCCGCCTGCATCGAAAGGCAGTCCCAACCACTGATTATCCGAATGAATAGCCGCCAGCGCCGCGCCAGCACCGATAACAAGCACGCCACCCAGCATACGCAGCAACAGATAAGGCAAGGCGATATGCCAGCGCCGCTGCAATTGACGCAAAAAACGCCAGGCGCGATAGATCAGCATCAACGGCAATACAAACGCCATATAGCCCAACATCGAAAAACTAAAATCAGCCAGCCAAGCACCGCTCGCGCCCCCCGCATTGCGGATGGAACCGGTATAACCCAAATGCGACCAACCAGGATCAAGGGGATCAAAGGTACAGAGTGCCAATAGCAAAAAGCCGCACCCAAAAAGCAATACAATAAGACCACCTTCCTTCGTGACGCGGGAAATGAACTCCATAAATGCCTGACGTTCGGTCATACTGCTGTCGCTACTCTTGGTTCAAAAACGGGAAAGTAACATATTTTGACACTGCTGATCACAGCCATCCATACCTACAGGTCTCTTTTCAAGAGAATAAGCTCAGTACCAAATTTTATTAGCAGATCTTGCACCGAATTCCACAACCGTAAAAAATTCGATTAAGATTAGCGCCAGTTGATTAACACACCCTAAAGACAGCCACAGAGATAGCTCATGAGCGAAACCAAACACGCCCGACTGATCGTACTGGGATCAGGACCTGCCGGATACACCGCTGCCGTTTACGCTGCCCGCGCCAACCTGAAGCCACTGCTAATTACCGGCATCCAGGCTGGCGGCCAACTGACCACAACCACCGACGTCGACAATTGGCCCGGCGATCATGAAGGCGTACAAGGACCTGAACTGATGCAGCGGATGCAAAAACATGCGGAGCGCTTTGACACTGAGATCCAGTACGACCATATCCACACCGTCAAGCTAACCGAGCGGCCCTTCACCCTGATCGGCGACAGTGCCACCTATACCTGCGACGCCCTGATCATCGCCACCGGCGCATCGGCCATGTACTTGGGTCTTGATTCAGAAGAAGCTTACAAAGGAAAAGGGGTCAGCGCCTGCGCCACCTGTGATGGCTTCTTCTATCGCAATCAGAAAGTCGTGGTTGTTGGCGGCGGCAACACAGCCGTTGAAGAGGCGATCTACCTCTCCAACATCGCCGCCGAAGTCACCCTAATCCACCGCCGTGACAGCCTGCGCTCAGAGAAAATTCTGCAGGACCACCTGATGCAAAAGGTTGCCAACGGCAATATCAATATCGAGTGGAATCATAGCGTTGATGAAATCCTTGGCGATGATATGGGCGTCACCGGGGTGCGCATCAAAAACGTCAACACCGGCGCAACCAAAGAACTCGAAACGATGGGGGCGTTCATTGCTATCGGCCACACTCCCAACACCGACATCTTTACCGGCCAACTGGAGATGAATGGCGGCTACCTGTCGATTCAAAGCGGCCTCAAAGGTAACGCGACCCAAACCAGCATCCCCGGAGTCTTTGCTGCTGGCGACGTCGCCGATCAGGTCTACCGCCAGGCGGTTACCTCTGCGGGATTCGGCTGTATGGCCGCGCTCGATGCCGAACGCTTCCTAGACAACCTCGACAAGTAAATGATTACGGGCAGAGCCCTCTCTGCCCGTAATCATCTGAGCGATGACCCAGATTATTTGGCTAGCCCCCGACAACACCCGGTTTCCGCCCGTGGAGCGCGCACTGGCCGACCCCGATGGCCTGCTGGCTGCGGGCGGCGACTTAAGCCCCACGCGCCTGATCCAGGCTTACCGTAACGGAATATTTCCCTGGTTCGATGAATCCCAACCCATTCTATGGTGGAGCCCGGACCCCCGCTGCATCCTCAAACCCGAGCAGTTGCACGTATCCCGCAGCTTGCGCAAGCTAATGCGCCAGCAGCGCCTTAGGGTCAGCCTTAACACGTGCTTCAGCGCGGTTATCGACGCCTGTGCAGCCCCTCGCAGCGGCGCTAACGGCACCTGGATCTCGACTGAGATGCAACAGGCTTACCTACGCCTGCACCAGCAGGGCGTGGCACACTCGATAGAGGTCTGGCAGCAAGAGCAACTGGTGGGCGGGCTCTACGGACTGGCTATCGGCAAGACTTTTTTTGGCGAGTCGATGTTCAGCAGGATCAGCAACGCGTCAAAAATAGGATTTGTCACCCTGGTCGAACAACTCAAACGTTGGGACTATGCTTTAATAGACTGTCAGATTCACAGCGAACACCTCAAATCGCTGGGTGCAGGGGAAGTACCCAGGAGCGAATTTATTGAGCTGCTAAACCGCAACATCGACAGGCCTCAATCACATTGCTGGGAGTTCACCTCATGAATCGACTGAGTGAAGAATAGTGGTTCTATTTGATAAAAATGAGCGGGGAATCTGGCCGAAATGCGAATTTTGCAGTAGGTCAGTCTGCTCTCGGTCAGCCTCCTAGGCATGACTGACTTACAGCAACTCCAGTTTTACGCAACACCGGAACATAGCTGCAGCTATTTGGAAAACCGGCGGGCCAAAACGATCTTTGTCGATCCCGACGCCCTTCTGGACAAAAACAACTACAGCAGACTATCCGATCTGGGTTTCCGGCGTAGCGGCAATCATATCTATCGCCCGCATTGCCAAAACTGCAGCGCCTGCATCTCTGCCCGAATCCCTGTCGCGCTATTTCGCCCCAGCAAAAGCCAGAAACGGGTCCTCAGGCTCAACCAGGATCTTCTTACCTGCTCCCGGGCGCCCACCTATACCGATGAATACTACGCGCTTTATGAGCGTTATATACGTGTCCGCCATCATGATGGAGACATGCATCCCAGCAGCATAGAACAGTTTGAATCGTTTCTGGTGCAGAGCCAGTTCAACACCCGATTTATCGAGTTCCGGCACGATCAGACCCTGCTGGCCGTTGCGGTGGTGGATTACCTTGAGCAGGGGATATCGGCAATCTACACCTTCTTTGATCCCGATCTACCACACCGCAGCCTGGGCAAACTGGCTATACTTAGAATGATCCAACAGGCCCATCTAGAGGGCCTGCCCTACCTTTATCTGGGGTACTGGATCAAGAATTGCCAAAAAATGGCCTACAAAGCCGATTATCAGCCCATACAACTGCTGATCGAAGGACACTGGGGGCAGCTGCCTAATGTTGAAATAGAACAACTAAAGCCTGAAAATGCTTTGCGTCACACATAGAAATGCGGCAGAATACCGCGCCTTAGTGCACCCGCAGCAGACATAATTAGTACCAGAGGTAAGTCCAGTAATGGCCAAAGAAGAAAGTATTGAAATGGAAGGCACCATTATCGACACTCTGCCGAACACTATGTTCCGGGTAGAGCTAGAAAATGGGCATGTAGTCACCGCTCACATCTCCGGAAAAATGCGCAAGCACTATATCCGAATTCTGACCGGCGACTCTGTAAAAGTCGAACTAACCCCCTACGACCTAAGCAAGGGGCGGATTGTTTACCGCGCCCGTTAATACCCGCTAGGTCAAACCGTTGACGAGGTGGCTTGCTTAGCCGCCTCGTAAGCGAATCTCAGCCCTCCCCCC
>SDWN01000824.1 GCA_004195305.1 Neptunomonas sp.
CAAATCCGTATCCGTTAAACCTGGCGCGCAAAAGCCAGGCACATCGAGCAACGGTAAGAGCAAGTCGGCGGATAAATCACAGCAGGAGCGGTTGGCCAGCGCGTCACCCGAGCTGCTCAGCCTCTATAACCAAGTCTGCGACTATGCCAGCGGGCTGGGTGACGAGGTGCAGCGCAAAGAAGTGAAGCTCTACACCGCCTTTAAACGGATCAAGAACTTCCTCTGTATTGTGATGTTGCCACAGAATAAAGACCCGCGCTTGATGTTGTACCTCAAACTTAACCCCGCCGATATCGCGCTGGAGCCCAATTTCAGCCGAGACGTCACCGATATCGGCCACTGGGCTACGGGCAATCTGGAGCTGACTCTACGTAACGAATCCGAGCTGGAGAAAACCCTGGCGCTGATTCAGAAAAGCTACCAGGCCAATTGAGCAGATAGCGGTAAGCAAAACTAACATCGCAGAGTGTGATGAACGCAGAATAGAGTAGGGATACCGAACCCGATGAGCAGTGCACAAGAGCTTCATTTCCAAAACGACATCATCAAGCAGATGGTCGCCAACGGCTGGCAGCTGGGAACCCCTGCAGGTTACAACCGTGAACTGGCGTTGTATGAAGAAGACCTGCTTGGGTTTGTCAAAGAGACCCAGCAGGCTCAATGGCAGAAGTACTGCAAACTCTACCCGCAGAACCCCGAGCGCCATCTGCTGGAGCGTGTGGCTAACCAGTTGGATAAGGCGGTCGGCGGGGCGGCAAGCAGCACCTATAGCAACAGGGAGATGCGCACCTTCGGTACTCTGGGTGTGTTGCGTAATGACATCCGTGATCGTGGCACCCGTTTCAAGCTGTGTCAGTTTAAGCCCGAGCACGACCTGAATCCCGACACACTGGAACGCTATAAAAACAATCGACTACGCATTGTTCCTGAGTTGGTTTATAGCCCCTATGCCACCGAAGAATACCTGGCGGCGACGGGAACAAAAGCCAAGGCTTGGCGCATCGACCTGGTCCTGTTTGTTAATGGTCTGCCGATCGCGACGCTGGAGCTGAAGTCCGAATTCAAGCAGGCAGTCGAGAATGCAATCAAGCAATACAAACGCACTCGCCTGCCGAAAGACCCTGTCACGAACAAGCCCGAACCGCTGCTGACATTCAAGCGTGGCGCGATCGTGCATTTTGCGGTGAGCCAGTATGAAGTCCACATGGCCACCCAGCTCGCGGGCGACGAGACCTTTTTCCTGCCGTTCAACAAAGGCACTGCCGAGGGTGGCGCAGGCAATGATGTACCCGCCGATCCTAACGCGTATGCCACGGGTTATCTCTGGAACGAAGTACTCACGCCTGACAATTTGCTCAATATCCTGGCGCGCTTCGTCCACCTGCAGATCGAAGACAAAGAGAACTGGGAGGGTAAGAAGACCAAGAAAGAGACGCTGATCTTCCCGCGTTATCACCAGTGGGATGTGGTCACGACCTTGATCGATGCGGCACGCACAGAAGGACCAGGGCACAAGTATCTGATCCAGCACAGCGCAGGATCTGGCAAATCCAACTCCATTGCTTGGACCGCGCACCAGCTGTCGTCGCTGTACGATGAAGCAGGCAATAAACGCTTTCATTCGGTCATCGTCGTCACCGATCGTACTGTGCTGGATGACCAACTGCAGGAAACCATCTATCAGTTTGAGCACGCAGATGGCGTAGTCGGGCGGATCAATAATCAAGAAGGCGACGGCTCAAAATCGGAGAAGCTGGCGGCAGCTCTGCAAAACTCGCAGCCGATCATCATCGTTACCATCCAGACCTTCCCATTCGTGCTTAAAGCGATCGAGAACAGCGTTAGCCTGAAAGAGCGCAACTACGCGGTGATCGCCGACGAGGCGCACTCGTCACAATCGGGTTCGACAGCGCGCAAGCTCAAAGATGTACTGATGACAGAGGAGACTTTATCCGCTGAGGGCTCTGCCGATGACACGGAACTGACCTCTGAAGATGTTCTTGACGCCACTCTGGCAGCCCGCAAAGGCAGCACCAATCTTAGCCTGTTGGCATTCACGGCTACGCCCAAGGCCAAGACACTGGAGCTGTTCGGTCGTCTACCTAACCCAGATTTGCCACCTTCAAAGCAGAATAAGCCCGAGGCGTACCATGTTTACAACATGCGCCAAGCGATCGAGGAGGGTTTTATTCTTGATGTGCTGAAGAACTACACCAACTACAAAGTAGCGTATCAGCTGGCAGAAAAAATTCGCGAACAGGATCAGGAAGTTGACAGCAAAAGAGCTAAGGTAAAGTTAAATCAGTGGGTACGCCTGCACGATTACAATATCGCTCAAAAGGTTCAGGTGATCATCGAGCACTTTAAAGACAACGTCATGGGCCTTCTCGGTGGCCAAGCTAAAGCGATGGTGGTGACCAGTTCACGCAAAGAAGTTGTACGCTACAAGCGGGCGTTTGATAAATACGTCAGCGATCACAAATACAGCTCGATACGCGCCATGGTGGCGTTCTCTGGTGAGGTAGAGTTTAGCGACAGCGATCCTGGTTCTTCAGGACTTCTGGGCGATAAGTTTACCGAGAAGAATATGAACCCAGAATTGAAAGGGCGTGATATGCGCAAAGCTTTCGATTCTGACGACTACCAAGTGATGCTGGTCGCCAATAAATTTCAGACGGGATTCGATCAGCCCAAGCTTTGCGCCATGTATGTGGACAAGAAACTAGGTGGAGTAGAGTGCGTACAGACGCTTTCACGGCTAAACCGAACTTATCCTGGCAAAGCTGAGACAGGCACCTTCGTGCTGGATTTCTTCAATGATCCTCAAGATATTCTGGATAGCTTCCAGCCGTACTACCAAACTGCCGAGTTGGCTGACATATCAAACCCAGACCTGGTGTTTGATTTACAGGACAAACTCAATGCGGCAGGAATCTACCAAAGCCATGAAGTTGAGCAGTTCTGTACGGCGTTCTTTACTAAGAACAAGAGCAATGCGGCGATCAGCAACATCTGCAAGCCTGCTGTCGAGCGCTGGCAGAAGCGTTACGCCATGGCGATCGATGCTTACAAGCAAGCCAAGGAGATGTTTGAGCGTACCAAAAAGACGGATGATGCGGTTTTGATCGCTAATGCCGAGAATAGCTTTAAAGAGTGCAAGCAAGAGAAAGACCGACTGGAGATTTTCAAGAAAGACTTGGGTACCTTCACACGTTTCTATGAATTTATGTCCCAGATCGTCGAGTACGACGATAAGGCGCTGGAGAAGCTCAGTCTGTTTGCCCGCCATCTGAGACCGATGCTGCGAGAAAAGCTGCTAGAAGAGGACGACGTGGACCTCAGTAACGTGATGCTGAGTCATTACAGACTGTCTAAGATCCGCCAGCAGAATATCCAGCTACAAGAGGATGCCGCTGATTATAAGCTCGAACCCTCCAGTGATATCGGCACCGCGAAGGCGAAAGACAAGAAGGAGGAGTTTCTATCCGAAATACTTGTACGGCTGAATGACTTGTTCATTACAGACGAACTTAGCGATAAGGACCTGATTAATTACGCCAGCGCAATTAGGGACAAGTTAACTGAGAATCATTCCGTTATGCAGCAGATCAATAACAACACCGCAGAGCAAGCGATGTTGGGCGATTTCCCGAAGGCTTTAGACGATGCCGTTATGGATAGTAGCGAAGCACACCAGAACCAGATGATGCAGATCCTTAGTAACCCACAGGTGGCAAATGGGTTTGCTCGGGTGGTGTTTGATATGCTCAGTATCAGTCAGAACAAGTCATAGTATTTAGATAGTTGCTGAGCACTTATGAGGATTCACGTTACCAAGAAACTGGCTGAAAAACTCAAGAAAGCAGGGTGTTTGATTGAGGATAATCCAGCCGAAAGCACTTCTGCGCTGGACAGCTGGCACGCCAACATCACAACAATACAGCGCCGTCAGTGCGTGGTATTTGTCCACGATAAAACGCGCTTCGCTATCGTGCTGCTAGGTATTACTCAGAAAGAACTAAAGCAGCTGAATTACTCGTTTGAGGACATGCTGGGAAGCTGCATGCTAAAGCTGGGCTACGACCACGAGTTGATACAGGTGGCTTGCGAGGAAATAGGCGAATTAACCTTTGATACGCATTGCGATCGTTCGGTGCAGGGAACCCTAAGGCTGATGATAAGTAATCTAGAAGCCTACACTTGGGACGGTACCGACATCATGGAGTTGGCACCATCCACGCTGTCTGCGCGGCTATGTGACCGCCCGTGCCGAGTTAAGGGGATGAAAGATACAGAGTGCCTGTGGCCACGAAAAGAGATGCAGGCACTGCTTGCGATGCTTTCCTAGAGTGCAGCATGCCCCTGTAAAGCCAACAACAAATGGTACCTTTTCATATCTAATACATATTCTGTATTAAAGCCAACAAACAGCAAACCCGATCAGCATGGCTGCCTGAGGCCATGTGTCAAAACGGCTCGCGCTGAGAGCGCTTTGAATCAGGAGCGCAGTAGCTGATGCCACAGAATGCGCAGAGGGTCGCATAAAAATCGGCACAAGAAGATGAACAGCAACCTCAATTCGCCTCGTCACAAACCAGCACAAGAACCATCCAGATGAGTGCCGAAGGTTTCGGTTTAAATTTAATTTCACATATTCATAACCCACACGATCATCGGCGCACGACAGGGTCAAAAAACCCGCAATGTCATCTTAAATTGTAAAACCGCTTGTTCAGAATCACTGCCTACATACCTGCAATCCCAAGCAGGGCAAGGGCTAGGCGCCTCTCAAATAACGTGACATCTAATTTCAAGTTTCATTGAGATAACCACAACATCGAGAGAGAGAGAGACTCGCTATAAATAATCAATTTAACATAATATAGATTATGCGTAGTTGTGGGTAAAGGCAGGAAGACCAAGGGATGGGCTTAAAAACGGCCTTCCTGGGGTAAATACTTGCTTACGAATGGCGCTTCAGCACGCTGAGGCTCTTCCCGCAGGTTTGCGGGTCCCTTCTCAACGCGACTCGCCGCCAAGATCGATTCGAACCCTACGCAAGATCTGACAAATAGACTGAGCTATCCGCCCTAAAATCTGCGTAGCGTTGCTGCGTTTCTCCACGGAATCGCGCTTGCATAGCTGCGCGCTCCCTCGTGGATCAGCTTCGCTAAATACTATCAAAACGGCCACCCGGTTGGCGGTTTGCTATCAGAATAGCGACGCACTGATTGCTACTCGTCCTCCTCGATGCCATTGGTTCGCCTAATATTCTCTAGCTAGCCACAGCTACTTCTGACTGGTCTGCATCTCGATAGATGGCTTTACCAGACCGCACCTGAGCGCCGCTAAGCGATATCTCCAGGTTTTCTTTGCCCTCAGCCGGTTCAATGATCAAGCACTCCTGATTCAAAGCGCTCTCAGCGCGAGCCGTTTTGACACGTGGCCTCAAGCAATTATGCCGATCGTGGCTTGCTGTTTGTGGTTTTAATACAAAATACGTATTGGATGTGAAAAGGTATCATTTTCTGTTCGCTTTCCAGGGGCATGCTGTCTTCTAGGAAAGTTGCTCAAGCAGCGTCTGCATCTCTTTTCGTGGCCACAGACACTCCGTATCTTTCATCTCTTTAACTCGGCACGAACGATCATACAGGTGCGCTGACAGCGAGTACGGTGCCAGGTCAATTACGCTAGCGCAGTCAAAGTTATAAGCTTCCAGGTCCCCAATCATGAGCCTTAGCGTACCCTGTACGGATCGGCTACAGACGGTATCGAACGTTAACTCACCAAGGTCGCTGCAAGCCTTTTCGCCCAGCAGCATGATGGTGAACCGCGTTTTATAGTGCACTAGTACAACGCACTGACGCCGCTGAATTGTGGTGATGTTCGCGTGCCAGCTGTCCAATTACGAAGTTGCTTCGGCAGACATTTCTTCAATCAAACGCCCTGCTTTCTGCAGTTTTTCAGAAAGACTCCTGGTAACGTTAATTCTCATTAGTATCTAGCAACCGTAAGAATACTAAGACTTACTACGGTTGATGCTGAGCATATGGAACACCACGCGTGCAAACCCGTGAGCCACCTGGGGATTGCTCAGAATCTACATCATCAGGTTTTGGTGCGCCTCGCTGCTATCCATGACGGCGTCGTCCAGCGCCTTCGGAAAATCGCCCAGCATCGCTTGTTCGGCGGAGTTGTTATTGATCTGCTACATAACGGAATGATTCTCACTTAACTTGTCCCGTATAGCGCTCGCATAGTTGGTCAGGTCTTTGTCTGAAAGCTCATCAGTGATGAACAATTCATTCAGCCGTACTAGGATCTCAGACTGAAACTCCCCTTTCTTGTCTTTCGCCTTAGCAGTACCTATGCCGCTACTCGGTTCGAGCTTATAATCCGCTGCGTCTTCCTTTAGCTGGATATCTTGCTGGCGGATCTAAGTAATTGTTAGCGACAAACAGGATCAACAAAGAAGCGGAACGAAGGATAAAGATCAACACCGAATCATCAGAGATGCGCTCGGTATTAGCGTTGAAATAGAGTTTCAAACAATCGAAATCAATTAGTCTGCGCATGGTGTACGCCCCTATGATTAGGTTGTCTTATTTGATTTCCCAGAGAAATTAACGATCCGCTGTCTAAGGGCTTCGGCTCGAGAAGCGACGGCATTAATCACGATCGCTTCGGCACTCTCTTT
>SDWN01000827.1 GCA_004195305.1 Neptunomonas sp.
CGACCAATATTGACGCATCCTTGCGTCTCCTATTAACCCGCCGGGTTAATAATATCAAACTTGTTTTATTGTTCGTATAGTAGAAATAACGTACATTGTAATCTCTTAAAGATTAGCAGTAGTAGGAGCCCCTCGTGGATCAAGTCGCCAATCATATAGACCCAGCACCCCTTTCTCTTGAGCAGATGCGTGACCACGCATCACAGGCCGCGCATTTTCTTAAAGCGATAGCTAACGAAAACCGGCTAATGATTCTCTGTCACCTCTATGACAAAGAACTCTCCGTCACCGAGCTGAACCAACACCTGGATCTCAGCCAATCGGCTTTATCGCAACACCTGGCCATCTTGCGCAGGGACGGCCTGGTGACAACCCGGCGTGCATCACAGACGATCTATTACTCGCTGTACGGCGTGGGTGCGACCAAGATCATCCACGCCCTGCGAGACATGTACTGCCCCGGAATTTAATGCCATCGGGGGGCCTTGGCTAAAAAAAGCCCGGCTACGCGGGCTTTTTAATTTCTGCACCTGCACTCCTGATCAGGCCGCCATCCAGGGCGTCAATACGGTGCTCCAGAGTACCGCCGAGGCCGCTAATATCCCAACCAGCACCACCAAACCTACCGTTAAAATTGAGCTGGAAAAGAAAAAACCTTGCTCCTCAGGGATCTCCATAATCTCAGGCACACCGCTATAAAGCAGGTGGATCATAAAGGCCACAGCGCCCATCCCTATCAGCACATCCAGCCATAGTATGGGTACAAGTGCCGCCAGCCCGGTAAGAAACAGCGGCGTCGAAGTAAACGTAATCAGCACCATGCAGTCATCAAAGCTAGAGTTTGAACCGTAGGTTTTTTCCATCCAATGGATAAACCCCGCCATGATTCCGGCGCCAATCAGCAGGGTCAGGTAGAACGCCAGCGCAATCGGCAAGGCACTGCTAACGGTTAATTTAACCAGATCCCCGCCGGTAATGCTCCAACCCACCTGCGTCGTACCTATAAACGCGGCAAGCGGCGGTATTGCCGCCAGGTAAATCATGTGCGAGCTGTAACACTTAACGGCACTGTAGTGCTCTTTCTTTATTAATTGCCACTCCTGTTTTGGGTGATAAAGCACCCCCAGCATATGCTGTATGAACATCGGATTATCCTCCTGACTCTAGTGCTGCCATGACAGCTGAGCCTTTTAGGGTTAACGGATTACAACCGGGAAAACCCCGGCTGCAGCCTAACATCTTCGATAGCCTTGGCTACCGTTCAAAAGTCACTCAAATCCAATCAGAAACCGGAATGTAATGGTCGATCAGCAGAACCACAAACAGCCACATAATGTAATTAATACTGTAGCGGAACAGCGCCATCGGAGCCTGAGAGTCGGTTCCTCGCAGCACCCGCATCGCCCCCAGCAAAAATCGTCCATTGAGCAGACTGACCCCGGCCAAATAGATCCAACCACTCAGGCCGGTCATCACCGGCAGCAGCGTAGTGGCGATCATCAACAGGGTGTAGAGCATGATCTGCAAACGCGTAAACTCGACCCCGTGAGTTACCGGCAGCATCGGCACATTCGCGCGAGCATATTCGTCACGTTTATGAATACACAGCGACCAGAAATGTGGTGGGGTCCAGGCAAAAATAATCAACACCAGTAACAACGCATCGGGATCAAGCGTTCCGGTTACCGCCACCCACCCCAGTAACGGCGGCGATGCACCAGCAACTCCGCCAATAACAATGTTCTGCGGCGTAGCCCGTTTCAGATATAAAGTATAGACGAGGGCATAGCCGATCAGCGCAGCCAGTGTCAGCCAACCGGTCAACGGGTTGACCCAAACAACCAATACCGTGATCCCCGAAACTCCCAGCACAGTCGCAAACAGCAATGCCTGAACAAGGGTAACGCGGCCCTGCGGCAGCGGACGGCGCAGTGTGCGCGCCATCTGCGCATCAATATGCCGATCGGCAATCTGATTCAGCGCCGCCGCCGCCCCCGAGGCCAGCGCGATCCCCAGCGTACCGAGCAGCAATGCCGACAATGGCGGCAACCCAGGTGAGGCGAGGAACATCCCTACCACCGCGGTCAACAGCATCACCATCACCACACGTGGCTTACAGAGTGCATAATAATCACGCCAGGCAACACTACCGCGTGTACAGCGTCCGATGGTGGTGAGAGTGCGACTCAGTGCCTTGGGTTCAGCCATGATTCTTCTCCTCGATTACTCCCGGGTGAGCATATAACCGCAACAGTGCTAACAGCAGCATTACCGCCCCCGCATGATGTGCAAAGGCCAGCCACAGCGGCAGTCCAAACTGAACACTTAGCCCGCCCAGCAGTAACTGCAATGTCAGCAGCAGCAACACCAGTCCCGTTGCTCGACGTAGTGCTGCGCGACGAAACAGCCAGACGCTAAGCCCGAGCAGGTAGACAGCAAGCATTAAGCCCGCTCCCCGGTGGGTCATTTGAATCGCCGCACGCGCCTCCTGAGGCAACTGTCCGCCCTGATGACTTCGTTGATCGACCGATGGCAGACTAAAGCCTGCCGTAAAATCCAACCGTTGGGTCTGGTTTGAGTCGCAGAACAGCCAGTGACTGCAGGACCAGCCGGCGTAGTTGGAGCTGGTCCAGCCTCCCAGCCCGATCTGAATCAGCAACACCAGCACCCCCAAACCGATCCCCGCCCTGTAGGGTGACCGAGCGGCTGCGGATCGGCCCTTAACCCGCAACCGCAGTCGTTGCTGCAATCGCCACAACAGGGCCAACGTCAACACCCCTCCCAGAAGATGCAAGGTAACCACCTGCGGCAGTAGCTTCAGAGTGACCGTCCACATCCCAAACAGCGCCTGCAACACCACCACTCCCAACAGCGCCCCGCTTAAAAACACCGGGTAGCCCGATTGCGCTCGCTGCCGCAAAGCCAGCGCGGCCAGAGCCGCGATGATCAGACCGAGCGTTGCCGCCAAATAGCGATGGCTCATCTCGATCCAGCCGCGAGCCAAATCCAGCGGCACTTGCGGGAAACGCGCCTGCGCCAACGCCAAGCCGCTGGCGTTGGCGCTGGCCGGTAGCACAACCTCACCGTAACAGCCGGGCCAGTCAGGGCAAGACAGACCCGCATCGTTAAGCCGGGTCCAGCCACCCAGCAGCACCACCACGAGTGTCAAACCCACCGCTACACGGGATAGTTGAAGCGACAACAACCACAACCTAGTAGGCGAAGAAGCTTTCGTATGCTCATGTTTTAATTGCAATCTAACTGCAGGCATATTCCTCCCTGCCGTGGCCCTGGTCTTTCAGCCGACATTGGATACTTTTAATAACCGTTTCAGATCTTTAAACAACGCCTGCGGGGGCTGATCCAGCCGATAACGCAGCACCAGATTACCCAGAGGGTCTACCAGCCAGATCCCCTGATTCGATACTGCAACCCCCGCACTAACAAACACCGCCTTATTCGCGATCACGCCATGCGCGGCGACACCCTTCGCAGCCGCACGCGGCAGCACCAGCTGTCGCTCAACCCGCTGCTGATCGCGCCCCAGTGCCTTTTGTAGTTGCCCCAGCGTGTGCTGCCATGCCAGACAACCATCCTCGCAACGCTCCACCACCAACAGCAGCTGCCAGCGCCCCTGCCCTTGCCAGGACTCACCGTCGCTGGCGCTCAGTTGCCAGCTGGCCACGGCAGTAGGCGTCAGCACTAATTCGCCCTTATTGACCCGCCCAACGGGCACCCCGATGCCGCCAAAATAACTCAACATCGCCACCGCCAGCGGCAGGGTCGCCAGCGCGAGTAGTGCCAGCAACGGCCAATAGTTACGTTTAGCCTCCACCCTTATTCCTCCCACTCGGCCAATGCCGCACTCTGCTCAGCACTATCCTTCGCCTTCTCTTTAACGTTAGCCGCAACTCTCCACCAGCCAAACCAGGCCAGCCAGAGCAACAGCGCCAGCGCTAGCGCAAACCACTGCAGCGCATATCCCAGATGTTTTTCGGGTGGCATCACCACCAACTCCCAGCGGGTATCGGTATTGTCGCTAACTGACTCGGTCAGGCGCACTATGGCGGGATAGAGCGGGCGCTGAAACAGCGTTTCAAAGCGGGCCATATCAGGTTGTTGAATAACTTTGGGCCAGCCAGGAGACCACTCATCCGCACCGAGCATAAACCCCGGCTGTGCCGTCAGCTGCATGCCCTTGAGGCTAACCTGCTGGGTGAAATCAGGTAGCGCAGGCAGCGCAGGTAAAACACCCCGATCAACACCTGCTGCAACCCAGCCCAGATTTACCACCCCCCAACGCCCGGAACCTGCATCCTGAAACAAACTCAGCAACTCGTAGCCTACCCGCCCCTCACGGGTGCGGTTATCGAGCAACAGCAACTGCTCGGACAGTAACCTTGCTTGCAATTCCACCGCGCCAGGCAACTGTTGTGGTAGCGATGACAAGCTATCGATCACGGGCCCATTTGAGCCTTTCCGGATGAGGTCGCGTTTTTCATCAGCCCGCTGCAACTGCCATAGTCCCAGGCTGATCAGCACGGGCAACAGCGTTACCCCCACCAGCAAACAGACCACTTTAGTCCTGACTGAGTTGTCCTGCGCGCCCTTGATTCGAGGCCTGTCAGCGTCTTTACTCAGTGGTATCACTGCACTCATGGAGCGGTACTCATGTTCAAACTACTGGTGTTAATCGTCTTCGCCGGCATCGTCATCAGCCTCTTCAGCGCCCTCTATTTTCTGATAAAAGACTCAGGTTCCAGCCAGCGCACGGTCAACACTCTGGCGGTTAGAGTGGCGTTGAGCCTGCTGCTGGTCGGCTTGCTGCTGTTCGGCTTCTACAGCGATCAGTTCTAAACCCCGCACGCACGGCCCCTCGCCTGCCTGGCATCAGAGGATGTAAACAAACAAAAACAAACCCACCCAAACCACATCGACAAAGTGCCAATACCAGCTGACTGCCTCGAAGCCGAAATGGTTATCTCCGCTAAAGTGGCCTTTGATCACTCGCAACAAAATCACAATCAACATAAAAGTACCGAGACTGACATGCAGACCATGAAAGCCGGTCAGGATGAAAAAGGTTGAACCGTAAATCCCCGATTTGAGCGTCAGCCCCAGCTCGGTGTAGGCCACCACATATTCCTCAACCTGGAACACCAAAAACGCCAGCCCCAGCAGCACCGTTAATCCCAGCCAGAGCTTCGTTTGACCTCGCTTGCCCAGCTTGAGACCTTTGTGGGCGATTGTCAGGGTCACACTGGAACTCAGTAGCAACACGGTGTTGAGCAACGGAAGATCCCACGGACTGATCACCTGCTGAGGACCCGGAAAGCGCGCCATATCCGGAGTCTGCATCAGAGGCCACTGGGCACTAAAGCCCTGCCACAACAGATTGGCCGTCCCCTTGTCGCCCTCTCCACCGAGCCAGGGCACCGCAAAGTTGCGGACATAAAACAGAGCACCAAAAAAGGCAGCGAAGAACATCACCTCCGAGAAGATAAACCAGCTCATCCCCCAGCGAAAAGAGCGATCCATCTGCGCGCTATACAGACCCTGGTGGCTCTCGCGCACCACCGCAGCAAACCAGTTAAACACCACCCAGGCCATCAGCACCGCACCGCTGATCAGCATCAGCCCCCCGGCATGACCACCCTCGGTGCTCAGGCCGTTAATACTGGTCGCTGCGCCAAACGCCATCAAAAACAAGCCGACCGATGCCAGAATGGGCCAGTGACTGGATGCAGGAACGTAGTACTGGGTGGGTATTAAAGAATGGCTGGGGGTTGAGGGCTTCATAATGCGATTCTCCTCGCCACGGCGGCGTCGGGCTGAGGCAGCTGCGGGGTGATATCGAACAGAGTGTAAGACAAGGTGATGGTACGAATATGCTGCGGCAATTGCGGATCAATCATCAGTACCAGCGGCATCTGCTGGCTGGCAAGCGCGGCCAATGACTGCGATTCGAAACAAAAACAGTTGATCTTGTGGACGTACTGCGCAGCTTCAGACGGTGCCACACTGGGCACGGCACGCGCGACCATTAGCTCAGAGGTTGGATTGCTGGCCAGATAATGGGTCAGCCGCTGCTCACCCGGGTGCACCAACAGATCGCTGAATTGCGGCCCAAACGTCCAAGGCATCCCTTCGTTATTGACCGCGATCAACTGCACCCGAATCTGCCGCGTACTGTCGACGGCTACCACCTCGGTCAGCGCGCCGTTACGCGTCACCTTACCGTTGATACCGGTAACACGGCAGAACACATCGTACAGAGGCGCTAATGCGAAACCGAAACCAAACATCAGCAACGCGGCCAGCACCAACCGCTGCAACAATCGGCGGGTCGATTTGTGCGAATGCTGGGCTGTGTCGGCCACCTCACCGACCTCCGGCGACCATGGGCTGATCGACATCCGGCGGCTCGCCGAAGGTGTGGTACGGTGCCGGTGACGGCAGGGTCCACTCCAGCCCTTCGGCCGCCTCCCACACCCGCGAGTCGGCACGGTCGGAACCGCGGACGCAACGGATGACGTTGTAGACGAACAGCAGCTGCGACAAGCCGAACAGGAACGCACCGAGCGATGCGACCATATTAAAATCGGCAAACTGCAGCGCATAATCGGGAATCCGCCGCGGCATGCCGGCCAGGCCGATAAAATGCATCGGGAAGAAGGTCAGGTTG
>SDWN01000125.1 GCA_004195305.1 Neptunomonas sp.
AGATGTGTATAAGAGACAGGGGCTGTGCGTTTCTGGCATTCTTGCCTGGAAAAATGAGTTTTGAGGACTATTTTTGTTTTGAGGGGTTATCGGAAAAGGATCAGCTCATTCGATTCTTAATTGGACTCGCACCAACCATGTGGCAGCGTCACTACTTGGTGGATCGATCCAGTGCCGATTTTGATGCAAAAAAAGGCCCCTCTATGCCGATGGCCGTTGATCTATGTGCGGGAATCGCGGGCATTAATGTCCTCAAAATCCTGTTGGGACGAGGTGATGTCATTTGTGCACCTAGAGGTCTACATGTTGATGGTTATCTGAATCGATATAAAATTACCTATCGCTGGCTGGGGAATAAAAATCCACTGCAGCTAGTTTCTTTTATGATAGCTAAGAAAATTCTTGGCTAAGTTTATTGGCATGCATTTGTTGTAATGTTTCTACACAATTCATATAAGGATTAATCAGTGAGTTCCCTAACCAAAGATATTCTCGACAATATTTTAACTGCGGCGGTATGTGCCCCCTCGGGAGATAACGTTCAGCCAGCACGATTTGAGGTCTCTGCGGGCCTGCGGCAGATTGACCTTTTTAATATGCCAGAGCGGGATCCCTCTTATTTCAACTATTTGCAGCTAGCGTCCTATGTTGCCCATGGCGCAATCATCGAGAATTTCTTGATTGCAGCTAGGGTGTATGGGTTCGATGTGAATCTTAAGGTTTTCCCCTCTGATGATATGACCCATACCGCCCGATTCGAGTTGATGGACGTTGAGCCTGAAGTCAGCCCTTGGTATGAGGCTATTTTTAAGCGTTGTACCAATCGGAATATGTACCGGCGAGGGAGTTTTGACTCAGAACAGAAACAAGCGATGTTGCGAGCCGTGGAAGGGATCAAAGGCGTTACGTTATCACTTATCGATAATCCTGAGCAGAAAAATGCGCTAGCGCGGCAGCTTGCAGTTAATGATCGGATGGTCTTCGAGCATAAAGAGATCCATAGTTTTTTGTTTAAGCAGATTCGGTGGAATAAGAAACAGATAGAGGATACCAAAGATGGCATGCCTATAGGCACACTGGGACTCAATCCTATAGAAGAGAAGGTCTTTTTTCCTCTGCTACGTTTTTGGGCCGCAGTAAAAATATTCAACCTGTTTGGGCTGTCCCGAATTATAGGCTTCAAAGGGTTTCTGGGCTGTCGTTCAGCGATGGCTGTAGGAATGATCAGCACAACTCTGCCTGGTAAAGAGGGGTTTCTGGCCAGTGGTCGGGCGTTTCAACGAGTCTGGCTGGAAGCAACAAGGCAGGGGATGGCGTTTCAGCCGGTTACGGGTATCACCTTTCTGATGCAGCGCCTACAGGATGACGAGTTAGAGGGTTTTAATGCCAAGCAGAAGGGGGTGATTATGCGTGCTGAAGCGTCGATGCGTGATGCTTTCGATGCAGGTGACAGAGTGATGTCTGTTGGATTTAGGGTGGGTTACCAGCGCGATCAAGCCATAAAGACTGAGCGCCGATTACCAGTCATAACAGAAAAAAAGTAAACAGAACACTTTGAGGGCGGGGCGCTCTCGCATCCATGTTTTATATTAGGGAGACTGCGAACAAGTCCAAATGCAGAGGCGCTTTGGGACTCATTCGTAGGCTCATTAGCTGCTCAAGTGTAATAAGTATGGGTCATATTTTAGAGTTGGTTAGCCCCTTAATCATCTGGCTGATAGTGTTTTTTTCCGGAAAATCACGTCCGTTATTTTGAAGCGTTTGAAGAATGTCTCGCGCCCTGTTTTGATCTCCAGATTGAATGAGGATCAAGGCCTTGTGATATAGATAAGATGGATTGCGGGGCTGTTTTTCTACTACTTCAGTAATTAGGTTTAATGATCTAGCGGGTTGTATGTCTTTAAGTAGTAAGGCGAGTGTGTCCATGATGTCGACGTTAGTTGGTGCTAACGAATAAGCTTTCTCTGCATGAATAAGGGCCTGGTTGAGGTCAGTGTCACGAAGCAGCCAAGCCAGGTTGTTTAAAGCAAGGAGGTTGCTGGGGTGCAATGATAATAGTTTGTTATAGGTGTCCGCCGCTTGTATATTTTGTTTGGATGTAATTAATCTTGATCCGTACTGTTGCAAGGCTAATTGGTCTTCAGGATATTCATTTAGCCATTCTTGTAGTAGCAAGAGTGATTTTTTAAAATCGCCATTGGACCAAAGTGCTTCTTCGAGCCAAAGCAGATGTATGTTAGTTTCTTCGCCATTAAAAACATTTTTATAGGCTAGAATGGCGGTTGGATAATCACCAGACATATGTGAAATTTGCCCTTCCAGTTTATCCAAGTCTAGAGGGTTTATTTTTTTATCTTTAAGTAAGCTGAATTGTTTTTTTGCATTTTCAATATCGTGCTTGCGTAGTAGTAACTCAATGTAGTTGGCTCGAGCAGAAATATGGTTTGGGTTAAGTTTTAAGGCTTCTATGAGACGCGATTCCTGGATTTCCTGTTGCTTAAGTCCAGCGTATGCCTTTGAGGATAAAAATAGGTAGTGGCTATTGGTTGGATTATTTTTAATTAACTCCTCTGTGTACCTCAGTGCGCGGTTGAATTGTTTATCTGCGAGTAGGCTTTCCGTGAAGAGGATCAGAGCTTGAGGGTTGTTGCGGTACGGAAGGCGAGCTTTTTCTATTAATAGCGTCGCTTTTTTAGGCGCGCCCGAGTTAAGGTGAAAACGTCCAAGGGCAAGATAGGGTTGCCACGACGGATTTTCAAGTTCAATCGCTCTTTCGAGTGTTTTTACCATATCCATTGATAGCCCTTGTAGCGATTGGACTCGGGATAAGTTAATAAGTGTTACCAATGAACCTGGATTTCCCTTAAGAGCGTTTAAATAATGATTTTTGGCGCCTTCAAGGTCTCTCGCGCCAAGTGCTAATGCTGCTAGGCCGCTGTTAGCCGATAGGTCGTTAGGGCTGATCTTAAGAGCGCTTAAGAGGGTTGTTTTGGCCTCATCAAAGTGTCCGCCCGATAGATAGACCGATCCCAGCGTCACAAGTGCTTGGGCGCTGGTTGGGTGGGCGTCGAGATATTGCTGTGCAGTCTTCAGTGCCTCATCGTAGTTTTTGTTGGACAAATGGTAGAGTGCTAATCGGTACGGTGTTTCTTCGAATGATGGATCGGTATTTCTTGATTTTTCAAGCATGCTTAGGCCTGAAGTGATTTTCCCATCTGCGAGCAGTTGGAGTCCTTGTTGTAAGAGTTCTGATGCAGAGAGATCGTTTGGGGTTTGTGTAAGGAATGCTTGTTGGGTATCAAAATCAGTATCGCGATCCAGCGCTTTTTCCAAAAGGAGCAATGAAAAAGTATCTTCCGGTGATCTGCTCAAAAGCCCTTGGATAATTTTCTCTGCCTTTGCAAACTCCCCATATTGCAGTTTTATTGCCGCAAGCATTTTGAGTGCGGCCATGTTTTGAGGTGCAGATGCTAAAATCTTCGAAAGTAAAGTATGAGCTTGCTCATTCTCCTTGAGGACGAAATACGATGTAGCTGCATAAAACTGGGCGGGAGCATAATTTGGATTGATGCCCAGTGCTGCTGATAGGTTGGTACGTGCGGATTCGTAGTTTTTCTGATGAAAGTCAAGTAGCCCCTGGGTGTAATTGGCAGCAAATGAGTTACTGGCTCTTTGTTTCAACTGCTTGATTCCGTTTTTTGCGCTGTCAAACTCCCCTAGAGAGATACTGGTTGTGGTGAAATTGAGCAGGTCGATGACGTTGTCGTGGTGCAGCTCTGAAGCGCGAAGGTAAGCGGTTTGAGCTGTTTTAACGTCCCCCTCCCTCTGTGCGATATCGCCTGAAAGGCGCCAAGTAAGGTGATGGAGTGGGTTTGTTTCGAAAGAACGGGCTAGTAGCTCCTTCGCTTCTTGTAACTGTCCTTGTATTAATCGCAATGCCCCTATTCCGGATAGGGCATCGGAGTCCTTGTCATTAAGCGCTAGGGAATCGGAGAACATCTGTTCACTGGCCTGTATTTTATCCGTGACCAGATAGGCCCAGCCTTTAGTTGCCAAAAGAGATGCTTTGGGCACGTCTGCAATTGCGATAGGAGCGGTTAGTTTTAAGACTTTTTCGGGTTGTCTATTTTCAAAGAGGGCTTTAGCTAATAAAGGTTGAACATCCGTAAGCGGGTAGCCATATTGGCCTGCCAGGGTTAGTTCTTTGGCGGCGGCGGCGCTATCTCCTGTTGCGAAATAGGCGGTCCCCATTAGCCATCTGACTTCTGGGTTCTTTGGTGTAGATAAAGCGGCGTTTTTTAAGTAAACCAGAGCTGTGGAGAAGTCCTTCTGAGCGATAGATGTCTTGGCTTGGTCAATATGCTGGGTCGGGGAAAGCTGTCCGCTGCTATCGCAACCCGCTGATAGGACAAGAAGTACCGCTATACAAAGCATATTTATTTTTCGCATCTATCTTATCCTTAGAATTGACTTGCCTGCGGGGGTAGAGCGCTCAGGTTGTGACGTATTAACGATAGTTTACAATCTGATCAAGAGGCTTTAAAGGGGCGTAAGAATATTTCAATAGATAGAGTTGGGGCGTTTGTTGAAAAGTAGATTGTTGATTTTACGAAAAAAAGCTCCAGCAAAGCTGGAGCTTAGGGTTTTTCCAGTTGACTTGGTATTCGCTGAGCAAGCCTTAGGCTTTTTTATATTTACGCGAAGCGGCAAAGCCAAGAAGAGCGAGGCCCATTAGTGCAATAGATCCTGGCTCCGGTACTCTTCTTGCGTCAGCCTTGGTGTTGATAGAGCCTGTTAGAGTGTAGATGGTATTAGCGGTTAGGGCGTTGGTGGTTGCTGACATAAACCCGCTATCGGCGACGCCTAAGCCCGCTCCGATAAATGCTAGTTGATCAAAGGGGAGTCCTATGGCGTTTCGGCTAACTAAGTTGCTGTTGAGGTTGACGACATCGCTAATTTCGGTACCACCGGTGATATTGCCATTTGTGGTTCCATCCGGCTCCCAGTTAAAGATCGTGCTGGTGTCGGATAGGGTAAAGTTAAAGCTGTATTCGGCAGATGCAAATCCGGGAGCTTTTTCTCCAGCTTCCACAAGTACTTCCAAGTAGGATCTGACGTCAAATTCAAATGTAATACCTTGTGACAAATCTTCACCCAGTATGAACGAGGCTGTGATCGTAAGGCCGTTATTTGACGTCGATGAAGCCTTGCTCTCTCCGGTTTTTATGGCCACATAGGAGCCGCTTCCCACATTTGCTGCTGGAGCAAGCCCAAGTCCTGTCGCTGGAGCACCTTCTTCGTATTGATCAGCTGCTGCGTAGTTACCCGCGGCCGGTCCGCTCACAACCGGGAACGCATTGTCCACAGGAAGCGGGGTGCAGCCCGTTCCAACACAGATTGGAGCAAAATCGATACCACCGGCAGCAGCGTCACTGTTAGATATTGATGCTCCGTCGAAATCCACTTTTTGGTCTGCGGAGCTGGTAAAAGCTACGGCTCCGCCAAAGAAGTCGCCCGCATCCAATTGAACAGTGGTAGCGGTATTTATGAGTTTAAAGTTGGTCATGTCAATGAACGCGGTCGAAGAAACACCGGCATTGGCCTGCCCAGCTGCCATCGCCCCAAGCGCTGCGCTAGCTAGTGCAATTTTGATTTTGTTGTTCATTATCCTTCTCCATTATAAAGAAATTGCCTGCCATTGGTTGTGATGACGGACCTTTTTACTCCTTAAAATCTTATGCAGCCTGTGTGCCAATATGTTTATCTATAGTTAAAACAATCTGTTATATATTTTTTAGGTGCTGTCGATGGTGCTTATCGGATCGGTTGTAAAATTTTCTGACGCTGCTATTAGGCGTCAATTATTTTTGGTCGGTCATGGCTGTGTTCTGATTGGTTCTTGGTCCGGCGCTGGGCTAAAGAAGCTGCAGAGGTTGTCGGAGGTTTTTAATGAAATAGATCGATTTCAACCAATCAGCTATGACCATCAGCTCGCTCAGACTCTGTCAGTGGTGCTTGCTTCTGGAGTGATTGCAGCATTGTGACGCAAAGCCTGCAGTCTTCGAGCATCTGGATCGGTCACATCTGTCCGATCTTAGATGCCCTAAGTGCAGCTCTGATTAACTCCATCGCTAGGAGTCTGTCGGACTTAACACTAATCTGCTGCGGAAAGTCGAATTTGGTCATATTTCCCGATCTCTATCGTTAAATAGCTCGCTATTCGCCTCGATAGATCGAAAAATTTGCCTCAAATCGTTTTCCCCTCACTACGATCGGCTAAGTCCGACAGGCTCCTAGGCGCTTTCAAAGAGTTGCCGCCTTATCGCTGCCAAGCTTATCGCAATAGCTTTACGGTCTTGGCTTGTGTGCTGCCGGTTCGACTACGGAAACGCGAGCTTTGGGTGGAATGTACAGTCTCCATGCTTAGCTGCGTAGTCGCGGCGCGGTGATAGCTCCATCTACCCACCTCTTTTTCGCTGGTGTCCTCGCTTCATTCCGCTGGCGTAGTGCCTTTTAAAGTGCCTGCACTTGCTGGCTCCATAGGCGCTGATCTGTCTCTTATACACATCT
>SDWN01000337.1 GCA_004195305.1 Neptunomonas sp.
CATTCACGCGGCTTCGTTACCCGCTCGCCTTCCGGGGTAGCGGCCTGTAGTTTGCGAGGACTCTCGCTCACGCCCGGATACGTGCCCGCCAGCGCTGGCGGAGGTGGCGCAGTTGTTGTGGCGAGATTAGAATGATTAAATTGCCCAGTAATACCAGGCCGATCCCGATCAAGCCGCTGCTGCTCCAGTGATAATCTTCCATCAGCGTCGAGATCTGTAGCGCCACCAGAGGGAACAGCAGGGTGGTGTAGGCGGCTTTATCTGCACCGATGCGTCCGACCAGGGTCAGATAGCAACCGAAGGCGATGATCGAGCCGAATACGGATAGATAGAGCAGTGAACTGATATAGGGCACGCTGGGATCGAACGTCAGTTGTTTGTCGCTGCTGGCTGCCAGCAGCAGCATGGCGATGCCGCCGTAGCTCATGCCAAAGGCGTTACACTGGAGTACCGGCAGTCCATCGCGCTGATTTCTGGCCGAGGTGATATTTCCCAGTGAGGCGCAGTAGGTCCCCAGCAATACGATCAGCAGTGCTTGGAATGCCTGTCCGCTAAACGCAAAACTGCCTTCGTCCGGTTGAAAGACCAGGCCTATTCCGAGCAGGCCGAGCATTCCGCCGAGCACCACCTCTTTCCGGATCGCGGCCCCCAAGAACAGCGCCGAGTTGACGATATTCATCATTACGATGGTCGAAAAAGCCAGCGCGATCAGGCCCGAGGTCAGGTGAGCCGTGCTCTGGTACATCAGCCAGTAGTTGATCCCGAACAGGCTAATACCCTGGAGTAGCATGAACAGGTGGGCCCGTAGTGAAAATCGAAGATTGATCCCGGTCAGGCGACAGAACCCCAGAAGCAGAATCCCTGCCAGTATAAAGCGGTAGCCCACCGACACCAGTGGATCGACGAGGCCGAGCTGAAACTTGATGGCATAAAATGTCGAGCCCCAGATCATGACTGTGATCAGGTAAAGCAAGCTGCTGTGCATTATCGATGCGTCCATGTGTGGCTGTTGCCTGGATGAAGGCAGCAGCGGGCCAAGTTTAAACTAAACTGTAGTTGTTTTGATTCTGACAATACATGTACACTTTTGTGATTGATTGCTGCAACTGTATTGGTTAACTGACGGGTACAGTTTTGCGGGCATGCGGGCTATGGTGCCGGTCTTGAACGATGGCAAGCAGGCGGATTTAAGGCGATGATCAGTATCAATTCACAGGATAACCTGCCATTGGTTGAGCTGGTGGTGCCGGTCTTGAACGATGGCAAGCAGGCGGATTTAAGGCGATGATCAGTATCAATTCACAGGATAGTCTGCCATTAGTCGAGCAGGTGGTTCAGGCCGTGCGGCAGCAGATCGACGAGCGGGTGTTACGCCTGGGTACCCGGCTGCCCTCGATACGCCAGTTTGCCATCGATCACGGTGTGAGTCGCTTCACCGTGGTACAGGCCTACGATCGGCTGGTCGCGGCAGGGTACCTGCAGTCGCGGAAAGGCTCTGGATTCTATGTCTGTAAGCCCGTGGTCCAGAATGGATCGCTCGAGCCTGCCTGCAGTCTGGACCGGGCGGTTGATATTCTGTGGTTGTTGCGGCGTTCGATGCAGGATAGAACGGCCCGCTATATGCCGGGTTGCGGCTGGTTGCAGCCGGAGTGGCAACAGAGTTCAGGGCTGCAGCGCGGGCTTCGGGCGCTGTCACGGCAGGGGGCACGCTCGCTGGTCGAATATGGTCATGCAGCCGGTTATCTGCCTCTGCGTCTGGATATACAAAATCGACTCAATGAGCTGGAGATCGGCGCAGACATCGGTCAGATCATTACCACCCACGGTGTTTCACACGCACTGGACTTGTTGGCGCGTTATTTTATCCGCCCCGGCGATACCGTGCTGGTTGAGGATCCGGCGTATTTCACCCTGTTCGGAACTCTTAAGCTGTTGGGTGCAAAACTGGTTGGGGTACCGCGCAATGCCGATGGTCCTGATACGCAGGCGATGGAAGCGCTGATTCTGGAGCATAGGCCGAAGTTATTCGTGACCACCGCGGTACTACATAATCCAACCGGCACCAGTACCAGTCAGGCTGTGGCCTACCGCTTGCTGCAGCTGGCTGAAAAATATGACTTGATGCTTATTGAGGACGATATCTACGGTGATTTCCATGGCGGGCGTGCCACCCGTCTTGCGGCCTTGGATCAGCTCAATCGGGTTATTTATGTCAGCAGTTTTTCGAAAACGATCTCGGCCAGTTTGCGGGTCGGATTTATGGCGTGCCATAAAGATCTGGCGCAAGAGTTGATCGACTTGAAGCTACTGACCCAGCTGACGAGTTGTGAGCTGAGTGAGCGGTTGGTACATCAGGTGTTGGCAGAGGGCCACTACCGTAAGTCGATGACCCGTTTACAGGTGCGATTGGAGCTGGCGCGGCAGCAGACCGTGGGTCAATTGGAGCAGTTGGGGATGCGGCTGTTTGTCGAGCCGGAGTACGGCATGTTTTTGTGGGCGCGTCTGCCAGCAGGGGTGGTACAGAATGCGGCCGAGTTGGCCCACCGCGCCCTGGCTCAAGATATGATGCTGGCGCCGGGGAATATCTTCAGCCCGCAGCCGGTTATCTCGCCCTGGCTGCGTTTTAATGCGGCCTACTGTGACGGTGCTCCACAGCTGTTTGAGTCCCTCGGCAGGCTGTTGGATGATAGCGCGGTGGGTTCTTAATACGGCGCTGATCAAAAGTCCGAAAAGATGCCCGTCGCTATCCCGTCATTGCAGAATGCAACAAGCTCCTTAATTGCTGCCTGCCCGGAAAGTGGGTGTATAAATACAAAACAATAGAGTCCAGCGCATATTGAGCGGTGAGTTGGCTGAGGCTGATTACTCAATCAGGGCGGCTAGCTTGGGGTCGTTGAACAGCCGGGTCAGGGTCGCGGAGAAAATCTCATTGATAATCTCTTCGTTCTTTGCGGTGCTGGGCGGTGATAAAAACGTGTGCACCTTGCTGGATTCGTAGCGGGCGATCTGTTGTTGGCCGCCTTTGTTGGCGACTGCTGCGATCTGTACCTGCAGCCTGACCTTAATTGGTAGGGACTGGTCGTCGTTGACCTCGTAGAGCAGTTTTTCGACCCAGAGTTGCAGCACGGTCGGCATCGCGCTGGGTTGGTCGACGAGGACTCCCATCTGCGTTAGGGCCAGATTTGCGGCAGGCAGTAGCGTGCTCTGAAGGTCCCTTGCCAGGGTGATATGGTTGCTGTCGCTGTAGGTTCCACCACGGCTTCCCAGGCTTTGGCTGGTGCGTTTGTCGACCACGCTGAGGTGAACGTTGGGCTGGTTGCTGACGTGGCTGTTAATCCTGGCTTGCGGATTTAAGTTGATCTGCTGCGGGCTCTGAGCACAGCCGCTCAGGATCAATAACAGGGTGGTTAAAACGATACTTACTTTTGCGGTGTTTATTTTTGGCATGGGCCACTCTCCTTAGCTTGCCGCCAAGTGTAGGATCAAGCGTCGGTCGATGCCAGTAATATCAGGGTTCAATAATGGTTGGGGTTAATTGCTCCAGAAACTCCGCGAGTGACGCTGCGACTAGTTCGCTGGATTTTTTGCCCGGCTGTTCCAGCATCACCTGGCCACTCTGGTTGTCGACCGTGAGTACATACTCTTCCGGATAAGTGCAGCCGAAGAACAGGGATAATGGCTGCTTGAGTTTGATCCTGCCCAAGGCGTGTCCGATGAGATTGGCGCGCAGGCGTTCGTAATCCTCTGGGTTCCAGACAAACAACAGCTGGAGCAGGCCCTGAGGTGAGCGGGCAGGCAGTGGATCGGACCAGTGGCGCTGAAAATACGCTTTGATATCTGGGTGGATCGGGGTTTCCAGTGCCAGTTCCAGGCGTTCAAACAGATCGTTGCTCTGCTCTTGCCGGGTTGGTTGCCAAGACTGCATTCCGGTAGCGTCCGGTTCCCCCCGATAGCATGCGGAAGGCCAGTCGGGGTCCTGTTCTATGCGCCAGCGGTCAGGGCTGTGTGGCAGTTTGATACTTTTCTGGATAAACCGGTCTAGCGCATCTTCTACAGCAGTGGACATGGAGGCTCCTTCGTTGGTGCGCCTATCATAGCGCACTCCGTTAAGGGATGCTGGCGTTGGCGGGTACGGATCTCCCCTGAGGGTGCTGGAGGGGTGGTGTTGTGGTGCCGAGTTGCAGGGCTGTGTTGTAGGGCTATGTCGCAGGGCTGAGTTGTGGTGCTGTGTTGCAGGGCTGTGTTGTAGAGCTATGTCGCAGGGCTGAGTTGTGGTGCTGTGTTGTAGGGCTATGTCGCAGGGCTGAGTTGTAGGGCTATGCTGCAGGGTCATGGAGGGCGGCTTTGCCCTGCTGAAATTGCATTCATATAGGGCGATGGCTACAATCGCCCCCTCTGTTGCAACGGTTAATGTCTTATTGGGGCCGAAAAGGCCTGTTGCTTGTTTTTTTGCAGCCACCTCTATTTATAAGTTGAGTGAATGAAATCACATAAAATCACCGCTGCTCCCGTACCTATGCGTAATGTAGGGCCTGTAAAAGTGATCGGCGATGAGGTCGATGACGAGGTGATGGTGCCGCTGGCAACCTACGAGAGCCCTCTGTGGCCGTCGGTAGGCCGGGGTGCGCGGGTCACTAAATTGGCCGGGGGGATTCGGGCGACAGTCATTGATGATCGTATGAGTCGTTCGATTTTGCTCGAGGCTGAGCATGCCGGGGCGGCTTTGCAGGCCGTTAATAGCCTTAAGTCGCGCCTGAACGATCTTAATGAGGTGGTGGCTCAGTCCAGCCGTTTTGCCCGGCTGATCGGTATCAATACTCAGATGGTCGCTAATCTTATCTATCTGCGCCTTGAGTTCACCACCGGTGATGCCTCCGGTCATAATATGGTGACCAATGCTGCCGATAGGCTGTTTCCGTGGATCCTGGAGCAGTACCCGCAGCTTCGCTATGTGTCTATTTCAGCGAACTATTGTTCGGATAAGAAAGCGACCGCGGTTAACGGTATCCTGGGGCGGGGGAAATATGTCGTAACCGAGGTCACAATCTCCCGGGATCTGTGTTTGCGGCGGTTGAGTACCACGCCGGAGAAAATCGTCGAGCTCAATATCAAAAAGAACTTGATTGGCACGCTGCTGGCGGGAGGGGTGCGCAGTGCTAACGCGCATTTCGCCAATATGCTGCTGGCTTTCTACCTGGCTACGGGCCAGGATGCCGCCAATATTGTCGAGGGCTCGCAGGGGATCGTGCATGCCGAAGTGCGCGAGGGGGATCTGTATTTTTCCGCGACCTTGCCGAATCTGATTGTTGGCAGTGTTGGCAATGGTAAGGGGCTCGATTTTGTCGAGAAAAACCTGCGGCTGTTGGGCTGCAAGGAGGAGCGCGAGCCGGGAGCGAACGCACGCCGACTGGCGATCTGGTGTGCGGCGACGGTACTCTGTGGTGAATTATCGCTGTTGGCGGCGCAAACCAATCCCGGTGAGTTGATGCAGTCGCACTTGGCGATGGAGCGCTAGGGCTGAGATGGTGGACTTGACCAATGATCGTAAAACCGAGCATATACGGGTGATTGAGGCTGACGCCGAGGTCGATCGTAATAAAAGCTATTTTGATCGCATCCGTCTCCGTCACCGCGGCCTGCCACAGTTGGATCTGCAGCAGGTTGACCCGAGTTGTGAGTTTCTGGGAAAAAAACTCAGTTTTCCGTTACTTATCTCCTCGATGACCGGCGGCGATGATGAGCAGTTGTGTCGCATTAATCGGAACTTGGCCATTGCTGCCCAGCACACCGGGGTGGCGCTGGCCGTGGGCTCGCAGCGGGTGATGTTCACTAATCCTTCGGCGCGTGAGAGTTTTGCATTGCGTCGCTATGCTCCTGACGCGTTGCTGATGGCGAATCTCGGAGCGGTTCAGCTTAACTACGGTTTTGCTGCAGAGCAGGCGCAGGCCGCGGTTGACTGTGTCGGCGCGGATGCGCTCTATCTGCATCTTAATCCGTTACAGGAGGCGATTCAGCCGGAGGGCGATACCAACTTCGCCAACCTTGACCAGCGAATAGGTGAGATTGTTGCCGTGTTGGCTCAGCCGGTCATCCTCAAAGAGGTTGGTGCCGGTCTGGCGCCTGAAGATATCGAATTGGGGCTGGCGCAGGGGGTCCGGCACTTTGATCTGGCCGGTTGTGGCGGTACTTCTTGGAGTCGGATCGAGCACCATAGGCGCCAGCAAATCACTGAGCGGCCTCTGGGTTTATTGTTCCAGGATTGGGGGATTCCGACCCCGCAGGCGCTTCGTCTGGCTCGGCCCTATATGGGGCAGGCACAATTTATTGCCAGTGGCGGCCTTAGGACCGGTATCGATATGGTGAAGTCTGTTATACTCGGCGGCTCGCTTTGCGGTATGGCTGTCCCATTTCTAAAGCCAGCCATGATTTCGCCGGAAGCGGTGATTGCAGCGATTGAACAGGTTAAACATGAATTTGTAACAGCGATGTTTCTGCTTGGGGCGCCTGATATGGCAGGCCTGAGCTTGAATAGCGCGTTACTGCTGGATGAGCAATAGGATCTTTACTACGTATGTCCATCGGTATTGATGATATTAGTTTTTACACGTCGAATTTTTT
>SDWN01000341.1 GCA_004195305.1 Neptunomonas sp.
CTGGGGGTCTATATCAGTTATAGCGCGGGCCTGGCCCTGCTGGGATTCCTGCTGCTGATCGGCACGTTGGAGATCCTGTTCGAGTGGCGCAGCCGCCATCTGCAATCACTGCTGCCCCTGGATCGTTATGGGCAACTGTTCTCAACGGCCTGGTATCTGCTAACGCTGTTCGGTCTGGGGGGCGTGATCTGGTACTTCGCCGGCACCGGCGATGCCATCCTCGGGTTGCCGCTTAAGGTGCTGCAGAGCTAAGGAAATGGGATGGACTCCCCCTCTATCGGCATCTATGTGCCAGATTGGAAGTTGAAGCCACCAATCAAACAGAGGGAGTCCACCATGGACATCATGCGTACCAGCCTGTTCTTGCCGTAAATGTACAAAAACGTCTGGTTAAGTCATTCAACTTTGCGGCCATGCCGGTTGGGCTTCAGCCAGGGAAAAGTGAGGTCCTGAGCGAGCAACCAGATCAGCTAAAGCCGGACACTCTAAAATCAATAAGAAACGTCCGACAACGGCAAGAGTCGACACAGAACGGACGCTGTTACTTTGCTTGCCAGCGGTTGGTCCAGTAACCTTTAACGGTACACATTTTGATCTTGAATTTGACAGTTTCTACAGATAACTAAGAAGATGATGCGCACCTTTATATAAGGAGCATATGAGGAAAGCGAAAATCAGAACATACTATGAATAATCTTATTTAGACTTTATTCGACAATCCATGTGTATCCATTTCTTTAGAGAATAAAATGTAGGCATTTCCTCCCCTTCTTTTAATTTGATAAAGCGCCACGTCCGCTTTTCTCATTAGTTCATTAGGCATAAACCCATCGTCAGGTATTCGGGCTATGCCGACACTGGCACTTATGCAGACAGGATGATTTGAAATATTCAAAGGTTTGCTCAAATGAGTCAATATGCTTATCGCGGAATGCTCAACATCGGACCTGTTATCGATATTATGTAAGAGTACAATAAATTCGTCTCCTCCCAACCTGGCCACTACATCAGACTCCCGCACACTATCTTTAAGGCGCTCAGCTACCTTAATAAGTAACTGATCCCCTACGGCGTGCCCCAATGTGTCGTTGACCTCCTTAAACCCGTCAAGATCAATATAGAGAATGGCAGAGCGGCTTCTATCACGCATAGCTAGATGAGCGGCTTGCTCAAACAGCTCATTAAAAAGCCGTCGATTGATAAGCCCCGTCAAGACATCATGAGATGCTAAGTGAGCCATTTCGTCAAAGGCTTCCTTCATATGTGTAACATCGGTAGCAACACAGACGACGTCGGAGTACTGATTTTTATTCTTGATGGGTGTGACAGTTGCGTGTATCCAAGATTTAGAACCGTCCATGGTCTGGTGTTCAACTTCTCCGGCCCAATTGCTCTGTTCGTTGAATGCGGACATAAAAGCGCGGCCCAACCGTGGATATCTTTCTGTAGGGAGGAGTTCCGATAACTTTAGATTTGCTTCTTCAGCAGCATGATGCCAAAACATTCTAAGAAATTCTGAATTAGCATATTCTATCGTGCCGGACCGGTTGGCGATAAGAACTGCACTGTTAGTTTGTTCTATAGCGCAGGTCAACTTTGATGTCATATGGTGCGCCTCTGCCAACCGTCGTGCAGTTAACGTGGATGCTCTGGCTATCCAACTTCCGAATATAAGAACCAAGAATAAGGATATTGCCAAAGGCTTCTTAATGTAGTTTAAAACAGAAGTTCCAGGTTGCTCTGGAACCCAAATTAAATTACCCAGAAAGCTGTCGTCTAACGTACGTATTTGAAGAGATGAGAGGTCGGGGAAGCTGAGAGATAAATCGCCTCGCTGAAATCGAAAATCTGCCAAGCCAAAGCTTTTGGAGATCTCCGCGAGCCTATTTTCATCGAACCGCTTAGCAAGTACTAATACCGGTCGTGGTGTAGGGACCTGTTTTGAGTCTTCCCACTCTGGGGTAAGCACTGACGCACCGACTAAAGCAGGGAGGCCATCGATCAACAATATTCCAGATACCGGAATAGGCTCCGGTCCGGATTCGCGGGCGCTGATAATAAGTTCCTCAAGCCCACCAGTGATTTTTATTGTGTCCGTCCAGTCTGCGGGTAAACCCTCCTGAAGCGACAAGATACTTTTATTTTTACTGTCTAGGATAAAGAGCTCGGATATACCGAAAGTATTGGTAAGATAACTGCCAAGGTTACCATCGATCCACTCAAGATTTTGAGCGTAGAAAGCGTTTGATATCGTGTCATCCCAGTAGGAATAGTCTTTGGCTAGAGTCGCGAGTTGACTCTGCCTATCGTTTAAGATTGATCGCACACTATTTTCAGCCGCAATCTTGGCATCTAAGTTCGCTTTTTGAGTGCTGTAAAATACCACTGAGAGAATGACGGCAATCACAATAGTGATCAGTAATATCAGCGGTAGAACAATCCTAAATGCGGTTCCACTGACGGTAGCCCCCGTCCCCTTGTTCACAAATTTATGCATCATCCCCCCTTTAATACCGCTTCAGAGAGCTGAGAAAATGTCTAAGAACACTTTAGCAATGCCCTAGTAGCCAGGCTATAGGAAAAAATCTTAGAAAATCTAAAGAGTATCGTTGCTTGATCTACATCATCATGTTAAGACAAGGAATTAGCATAAGTGACCGGTTCGGGCCGAACTTTTGCCACTGCTGGTTTCCTGTGGCAATGACCGCTATAGAGAAACCGCCGTTAAGTTGCTGCTTCAGACTGGCAGGTCAATAAGACCTGCTTGCTAGGAGGCATGAGCAGGCTCTGCTCGCAATTGTCTTGCCCATTTGTCGATGGTTGATTTACCAACACTCATGGCCTCAGAGGCCTCACGAACCGAGTAGCCTTGATCGACAACAAGCTGAGCACATTCGAGCCTGAATTCAGGAGAAAAGTTACGTTTATTTCGGACTGTCATTGTTCCACCTATTTTGCGTAGGGTGATGATATCACCTCTAACTAGGTGGCCAAATTCACTATGCCACTACAAAGCCCCGCTTGAATATCGATACTTGTGGGCTGATACTCGGCCTGCCATAGGCAGCTGCCCGGTTGTTCTGCCAGGCTGAAGCCCGACCCACAGGGACGTGGCAAGTGTCTTAAATGCAGGAGCAATTTCAGACCGACCCACAGGGACGTGGCAAGTGTCTTAAATGCAGGAGCAATTTCAGACCGACCCACAGGGACGCGGGAAGTGCCGAAAACGCAGGAGCAGTTTTCTGCACGCACATCCTACATAACAAAAAAAGGACGCCCTATTGGCGTCCCTTTTTTTGTCCCCCTGCTACGGCGAGAGGGTGTCCTTAGTTAACCACCGCACCGCTATGGTGCTTATTAAAACGGTTCAAAACCCGTCTAAGCTCTCTGGCATGCTGCTGCTTTCCACAACGCTGCGCCTGCCGGATATCATCTACAATCATGTAACGGATGCGCTTGACTCCCCCATCAGAATGTAACAAAAAATCGCACTCAGCCAGAGCGGGCAATCGTGGAGAATGCTCATACTCGGCTACCGCATCAACCTCATCCTGGGTTAAACAACAGACCTCCAGGCAATCCTCATAAGTCAGCATGATCCCACACCCTCCTAAGCAGTCCTTAGCTGAAATCTCATCACAAGACTCACGCTCGTAAGTTATCGACTAAATAATAGTCTTAAATAAGCGAACTCGCATGCGAACATTTTTCAACCAATTCCGGCTATCGAGTACTGCGTTTCAACCAACCTCAATCCCGTAAAAGAACGACTCAGGAGCGCTTCTTAAACGGCGCCAAACCATCGCCCAAAGCGCCGCTGGCGGCCGGTGCAGCGTTCGGTTTACGCCGATTACCCACCTGTTTCTGATCACGGTGACGCAGCTTGGTTTTTTTGGCGGCGTCATCGTCGGACTTGGGTGGCTTTTTCTTACCTGAATCCTTGCGCTTACCCGCCGCCTTACCCGAAGCCTTAAGCTTCACCGGCCCCTTATACTTACCCTCCAACCCCGGCACAGCACGATGCTCGAACTGGATCCGCAGATAGCGCTCGATACTCGACATCAGGTTCCATTCAGGCGCGGAAATCAAACTGATCGCCGTACCGGTCGCACCCGCACGGCCGGTGCGGCCAACACGATGCACATGCTCGTCACCACTGCGGGGCATATCGAAGTTAAACACCAGGTCGACACCCGCGATATCTAACCCGCGCGCAGCCACATCGGTCGCGACCAGTATCGATATATTATCGCGACGCATCAGATCCATAACCCGGTTACGATCATCCTGCACCATATCGCCGTGTAAGACCCCGGCGCGGAACTTGTGATAACGGATCAGGCCGCCCAACCGGTCGACCTGAACCTTGGTATTACAAAATACAATCGCCTTGGTATAGGTCTCCTGCTCCAACAGCCGAAACAGCAACTTCTCTTTATGCGCGACATCATCAGCCAGCACGATCTGCTGCCGAATCGACGCGTGCTGATCGCGGGCACCACTGAGCATTAACTGCTTGGGCTCGCGCAACACCTGCTTGGCAACCGTCGTCAGCCCACGGGCCTTCAGGGTGGCCGACAACAACAGGGTCTGGCGCTCAGGCCGGCACGCAGCGGCGATACCGATCACATCCTCACTAAACCCCATGTCCAGCATCCGGTCAGCCTCGTCGAGCACCAACACTTCAAGATCGTTCAGGTCGATATTTTTATGCGAGATATGCTCCAGCAGCCGTCCGGGCGTCGCGATAATCAGCTCCGGATTCCTGCGGATCAGGGAGCGCTGATATTTAAAATCCTCACCGCCGGTAATCAGGCCCGCTTTTAAGCGACTGAACTCGCCAAGCAACGTAAAGTGCTTGAACACCTGCCGCGCCAGCTCACGGGTGGGCAGCAACACCAAGCCCCGGGTCGCACTGTTAGGCGCCGGATTTTCCAGAAAACGGTGCAACATGGGCAGCAGGTAAGCGGCCGTCTTGCCGCTACCGGTCTCGGCACTGATCAACAGGTCCCGCCCCTCTAAAGCCAGAGGAATTCCCCGCTGCTGCACTTCAGTTGGGGTCTCGAGCCCTAATTTGGCCAGACTTTTTTGAAGACAGGGGTGTAACGGCATTTCTGAAAACACGAAAATTCCTCAGGTATCGATCAATAGTGTTGCGATCTGGTCGCAAAAGAGCGCAGGGGTGAATCAAATGACTGCACTCAGGTGACGGCTATTGTACTCTGTAAATGATAAACAGTCTGGTTCAAAGAGGAGCTTCATTATGCAGATTTGGGTCGACGCCGATGCCTGCCCCCGGGTTATTCGCGACATCCTGTTCCGGGCCGCGCAACGGGCGCAGATACACACCACACTGGTAGCCAACCAACTGATCCCAACACCCCCATCGCCCTGGCTGCATTCGGTACGGGTGGCATCGGGATTTGATATCGCCGACAACTATATCGTGCAACAGACTGCGCCTGCGGATCTGGTGATCACTGCGGACATCCCGCTGGCTGCCGAGGTGGTTGAAAAAGGCGCACAGGCACTTAACCCACGCGGCGAACTGTATACGCTCGAAAGCATCCGCCAGCGGCTGAATATGCGTGACTTTATGGAGACCTTGCGTGCCAGCGGCGTCCAGACCGGAGGACCCGCAACCCTAACGCACACGGATCGCCAGGCGTTTGCAAATCAGCTGGATCGGCTACTGGCACAACGGGTTAAAGCCCCCTGAGGCAGTTTGCGAGCTAGCCTTGAAAAAAGCGCCTTAACACCTTAAACAAACTAAGCGCATCCTCACTGCCCGCCAACTCCCGAATCGAATGCATGGCAAAGGTCGGCACCCCGATATCCAGCGTCGGCACCCCGATCTTAGCCGCCGTTATCGGCCCGATGGTGCTACCGCACGCCATATCCGAACGCACCGTAAACGCCTGCACCGGCACATCTTCCAGCCGTGCCAGCTGACGAAACAGCGCACTAGTAGCCGAGCTGGTGGCATAACGCTGATTGGCGTTGATCTTAATCACCGGCCCCGCGTTAAGCAGCGGACCATGGTTGGCATCGTGCATATCGCTGAAATTAGGATGAATGCCGTGAGCGTTATCCGCAGAGATCATCACCGATCGGGCCAACATCCGCTGTCGATCCTCCGCTGCCGGAACCATTCGTTCCAGCACCTGCTCTAAAAACGGGCCATCGGCGCCCGCACCGGAGAGACTGCCAACCTCCTCATGATCATTGCAGACCAGCAGCATCCCCTGATCCTGATCTCCCACGCTGACTGCTTGTAACAAGCCCTGTAAGCCCACGAAGCAGCTGAGCAGATTATCCAATCGCGCCGAGGCGATAAACTGTCGGTTCAACCCGATCAGCGCCGGGGGCTGGGTGTCATAGCAATAGAGTTCAAAATCGAGCACCTCCTGAGCCTCGTCACCCTGCTGCTGCAACCGCTGCAACAACAGCGAGCGCAATTGCGGCTTACTGTCTTTATCCGCAATCGACAACAATAGCGGCAGATGCTGTTGCGGATTGATCGTGCGCTCCTTGTTAGCGTTCCGATCCAGATGAATCGCCAGACTCGGCACCACCGCAACAGGGTCTTCAAAATCGATCAGCGCATGCGCCAGCTG
>SDWN01000351.1 GCA_004195305.1 Neptunomonas sp.
CGGCATAGATCCAGCTCCGGTTTTGTTGCGGCTGATAGATCACCACCGCAAAATGCCCCTCCAACTGCAAGACCAGCACTCGCCAGCCGAGCTATCGCAACAAGCGCTGGTGAACTACCTGTTCTTTCATATGATCCCCAGCCCGGAAACGATTTACAAGGATATCTACTGCCTCCAGCCCGCCGAGCAGATCCGTTGGGACGGAGCCGAAATAACGCGCCAACGTGGCTGGACGCCTCGTTTTGATCAGACGTCGAATCAGACCGAAGCGCAGCTGGCTGATGAACTGATCACTTTGATGCGTGAGGTGGTGTCCGACTACTGCCAGCAGGGCCGCACCGGCTGTTTTCTCAGCGGCGGATTGGACAGTTCAAGCATCGCCGGTCTGGTCTCTGAAAATCTACCCAAAACTGACGTGTTTTCAATCGGCTTTCCGATCGAGCAGTACAACGAGCTTGATTACGCCCGCACTGCGGTCAATCACTTCGGGTTAACGGGGCACGAGTACACCATGTCGCCCGAGGACGTGGTGGATGCGCTGCCGCAGGTGATCGCCAGCATGGATCAGCCGTTCGGCAACAGCTCGGTGATGCCCGCTTACTTCTGTGCCAAGCTGGCCAAGTCTCAGGGTATAGATCGACTGATCGCCGGAGATGGTGGCGATGAGCTGTTTGCCGGTAACGAGCGTTACGCCGGTCAGCTCAAGCTGGATCGTTTACGCCAGCGAATGAGCCCCCTGATCGGTCTTATGGATCTGTCTCTGCTGCAGATCCCCTGGCCGGATAAGCCTGCGTTGTTGGCTAAAGCCAAAAGTCTGACCCGGCAGCTGAAAATGAGCGTGCCGCAGAACCTTGAATACTTTAACTTCCTGAATCTGATCGACCGCGATACGATCTTCTCCGCGGCCCTGCTTGCAGCGACCGATCAGCAGGAGCCCGATCGCCGCTGTCAGGCGCTGTTCGATCAGCCTCAGAACGCCAGTGTGCTGGACCGAATGCTGTATATGGATTGGAAACACACCCTGGCCGATAACGACCTGGTCAAGGTGAACACGATGTGCCAACTGGCAGGTGTCGAAGTCGCCTACCCGCTACTCGATGATCGACTGGCCGACTTTGCCCTTAAAATACCGGCAGAGATTAAGCTGATCCCCGGGAATCTGCGTCATCTGTATAAACAGGCGATGACCGGGTTCCTGCCCGAAAAGATTATTCACAAAACCAAACACGGTTTTGGTCTGCCGTTCGGGCACTGGACTGTCGAGCATAAAGGGCTGCGAAACCTGGCCTACGATGCCATCGCCTCACTGGATCAGTATGATCTGTTCCGGCCGGGTTTTATCGATGAGGTGAAGCGCCGCCACCAAGACGAACATGCCAAACATTACGGTGAGCTGGTATGGATTTTGATGGTGCTGGCGATGTGGCTGGATACCAATAGATAACTTAATGCATGGGCGTTAATTAAATGACTGTTGAGAATATTGTAAAAGATCTGCTTCAGGCCGCGACTGCTCGCGATGATGCCCCGCAGTGGCAGGCCGATACCCCGTTGCTCGGGCATGTGGCCGAATTAGATTCGATGGCAATCGTTACTTTTTTTACCGCGCTGGAAGATGATCATGGAGTGTTTATCGATGATGATGAGGTCAGTGCCGAATTGTTTGAAACGCTCGCCAGTCTGACCGCTTTCGTGGCCGAAAAGCTGGCAGCCTGATGGGCTATCAGGGAACCTTTTTACCTGCCACCAGTGGCCATCTGTATCTGGGCTGTTTTGGTGATCTGGTTGGGCGCGATGTCTGGCTCTATCTGCCGCCGTTTGCCGAGGAGATGAACCTGAGTAGGGCGATAGTGGCTCGACAGGCTCGGGCTTTTGCCGAGCGCGGGGAGGCGGTGGTCTGTCTGGATTATTTTGGTACCGGGGACAGTGAGGGTGAGTTTAATCAGGCTTCGATTGCACTCTGGCTCAACGATATCGGTGATACGATTGCTTGGATTCGTGCCCAGGGCGCCCGTTCGATCAGTCTATGGGGGCTGCGTTTTGGCGGGCTGATGGCGATTCATTATCTTCTTGAGCAAGCACAGAGCCGTTCTGACGCAAAGATAGGGCGGCTGCTGTTGTGGCGTCCGGTCCTCGATGGAAAGCTGCTGATGGGACAGTTTTTTCGGCTTAAACAGATCAGTGAGTCGATGAAAGGGGGTGACAAGGTTAACTGGATGGAAAGGGTCCACCAGGGTGAAACTATCGAAGTGGCAGGTTACCCCGTAACGCCGACGTTGCTGGAGGCGGTATCGGCATTAAAAGTTACCCCTGAGCACCTGCCTGAGTTACCACATACGCTTTGGCTGGAGGCCGCCACCGAGCGAATCTCACCGGTAACAGAAAAACTTGCCGGGCATTGGCCAGAGCATCGATTAATCCTTCAAACAGCTGCCGCACCGACATTTTGGCAAAACCCAGACTGCTATCACGCACCAGAGCTGATTCAGCAAACACTGGCTTTATCGCTAACCCCATCAGTTAGCCAAGGAGTGGCCGATGTTTGCTGAACAGGCGGTGAGTTTTGATTGTGAGGGTAAGCAGCTCAACGGCATCCTCCATCCTGGAATAGCTACTGTCACTGCCAAGACCGGCGTATTGATCGTCGTGGGTGGGCCTCAATATCGAGTTGGCAGTCATCGCCAGTTTGTTCATTTGGCGCGTAATCTGGCCAGCCAGGGGATTCCGGTGATGCGTTTTGATGTTACCGGCATGGGAGATAGTGACGGTGAGAAGCGTGCGTTCGATCAACTCCATAAAGATATCCACTCTGCCATCGATACTTTTATGACGCTCTTGCCCGGACTCGATAGCCTGGTACTCTGGGGTTTATGTGACGGCGCTTCCGCGGCGCTGATGTATGCTCCCTGTGATCAACGGGTGCAGTGTTTGGTGCTGCTCAACCCCTGGCTAGAAAATGATGAAGCCAAGGCCAAGACTCAACTGTTTGACTACTACCTGAAACGGCTACTTAGTGGTTCATTCTGGAGCAAATTTCTCAGTGGTGGCCTCGATATCAAAGGCAGCACCCGAGAGTTGGGCTCGACCCTGAAAACCATAACAACCAGTAACGATGTGGCAGACACTGAAAGAGCCGAGTCCTCTGGCCAAGTCCTTTACCAGCAACGGATGTTTGAAGCGTTTAAAGCGTTACAGGTGCCACTGTGTTTGATTTTGAGTGGTAACGACCTGACTGCCAAGGAGTTTGAACGGCAGTATTTTGGCGACAAACAGTGGAAAAAAGCGGCGAGGAATAAAGAAATATATGTAAAACGATTGACTGACGCTGATCATACATTTTCTAGTAGCGTGTGGAAGAATTGGCTGGCGCAGACGACTTCTTCATTTTTAGACGAGGTTAAACCGTGATCTGCGGGTTTGACTTCATGGAGCAATAAAAAATGAATAGCTGTGAATGAATTAGTAAACTCATCTCCTCGTACCCCTGTCCTGTTTAGATTTCTGGCATTAGGGTTGGCTTGTTTAATCGGCTTTCAACTCTTGGATTTCCCGGTCTTCCAGATTGAGCTGGCGCTATGTTATGGGTTCTACCTAGTCATCCTATGGCGCTACCCGGCATCTTGGTTGTTGATGCTGCCCGCGTTGTTGCCAGTTTTTGATGTTGCCCCCTGGAGTGGTCGCTATCTTTGGAATGAATTTGACCACCTCATTACCCTGACCCTGGCTGTTGCATTATGGCGAGGGGAACTGTCATTGAGTTGGTTAACGTTATCGGGTCGACTGAAACAAATACTCATCTTTATGACAGGGGTCCAGTTACTGATGCTGGTCAATGGGGCTTTCCCCTGGGTACCCGCTGACAAAGGTTTTCTCACGGCTTACCTTGACTCTACAGCGGCGGTTAGAAATACCAAAGGATTCCTTGAATCGTTGCTATTGCTGCCTCTGTTACTTCATGCAAACACTAATGGTGTGCCAGTTTACAGGCGTATTGGCCTTGGTTTGTTGCTGGGGCTATGCCTGTGTATCTTATCGGTTCTGTGGGAGCGCGCCGTATTAATCGGGCTGTTTGATTATTCGGCTCAATATCGTGCGACAGGTTCCTTCAGTGGCATGCATATAGGCGGTGCTTTCTTAGATGCTTACCTGGCATTGTCACTGCCATTTTTTGCTTTGTGCTTTTACTGGAGCAAACGCAGGTCATTGCGGTTAGTGGGTCTGGCTCTGTTCGCGGCTGCCTTATATACCTTCGTGATCACCTTTTCAAGAGCCAACTACTTGGCGTTATTGGCAATGCTGACGCTTTTGGTGATGATCCCCAGGGTTTTACGTGGCCAGTCACCTCTGGTTATGAGTAAAAAATCAACCTGGGGGTTAGTCGGATTCAGTCTCTTGGTTATCTTGCCGATATTGTTTGGAGCGTTTTCACAACAACGCCTGAGCCAGGTGTCGGAAGATATAGAGACCCGACTTTCGCACTGGAAAACAGCCATTAATGTGATGGACGAGGGTGTTACCTCAGCATTAGCTGGCGAAGGTAAAGGCCGTTTTCCGCGTTATTATCGAGAACGCACCTCAGAAGGACGCGCACTGTCATCCGCTGAATTAAAGACAGAAGAGGACAATCAATATCTGCGTTTTTCAAAAAGTGATCGCGCAGGAGACCTGTATGTGCGTCAGCGGTTTGATAATGCGGCTGTCAGTCCCTATCAGATCAGGCTAAAGATGCGCAAGTGGACGGATGCTCCGGAGAAATTGTTGATCGAGTTTTGTGAGCAAAATATTCTCAACGCTGCTCCTGAGTGCCAGTGGACGGGAATAAAAATCGACCGCGCCGCAGCGGGCGTCTGGGCCACGTATACCCGTGACATCGATGTTAGTCATACTTTGGCGAGCCGGCTCTGGTGGGCCCGACCTATTGAAATATCGCTGATGAATCGCGGCTTGTCAGCGGCTATCGATATTGATGATGTGCAGCTGATAGCGGCTAACGGTAGAAATCTACTAAGTAACTCCGATTTCAATAACGGCTCCGATAACTGGTTTACCTCTGCCGGTAACCACCTTTCCTGGCACGTAAAAAATATCTGGGTCGCTGCCTACTTTGAAGGCGGGCTATTGGCACTTAGCACTCTGTTGTTATTAGTGGTGTGGGTGCTGCACAGGCTGAAAAATTCCGTGCAGCAGGGAAGTCAGGTTAGCCTGTTGTTATTGGTGGGTTTTTGCGGTTTATTGATTATCGGTCTGTTCGATAACATCTTTGATGACCCGCGTATTTGCCTGCTGTTTTATCTGCTGTGTTGGTTGAGCTTTATACAACCAGAAAAAGAACAAGCTGTCGGCGAGCCTGATTTACCCTGGAGGATGCTGTTAGGCAGTACTCTGCTGGGAGGAGGGGTGTTATTTGCAGGGCTGTTCCTCTATCTGATGAGTAGCTACCAATTAACGGCGCAGCAATTGATCATGAAAGGCATGGATGTGACAGACAAGGGGGTGTTTTCCTTGCAAGCTCAGGCGTCTCGTTTTTTAGGCTCTATTTCGGGTACTAAAATGCGACTGTCTGAAACGATAGCGCAGTGGCAACAGAATCGACAGGAAGACATTTTTAGCAGTGTCGAGGCTGTTTATGAAAAAAGGGTTGTCTTGGTCGACGACGAAAAGGCACTGTACCGCGCCATTAACAATGCCTTGCCGGGTGATCTGATTTTGCTGGCCCCTGGAACCTTTCGCCTGCAAGGTAAATATGTTGGCATTACCCGGCCAGGAGAACCTGATTTTCCAATTGTGATTGCGGCAAGCACGCCTTGGAAAACGCGGCTAGAGATGGATATGCTTGAAGGCTTTTTAGTTGATGCGCCTTACTGGCAATTTAGAGGGTTGGTTATAGAAGGGGTATGTGGTTCCCACGGTCGTTGTGAACACGCCTTTCATATCGTGGGAAAAGGGCATCATACGGCTTTGTTTGGAAATCGAATTAGTGGTTTCAATGCCCATATCAAGGCTAATGGCACAAATGGACGCTGGCCTGATTATGTAGTTATCGAGGGTAATAGTTTCACCAATCCGGGACCACGTAAAACGGGTAACCCCGTCACTTTGATCGATGTCGTTGCCGCTAGCCATTGGCAAGTAACTGATAATTTGATCGCAAACTTTAAAAAAGAAGGAAGTAATCGGATCAGTTATGCGGCTTTCTTTAAGGGTGCGGGTAAGAAAAATAGCTTCAAAAACAATGTTGTAATTTGCTCAGAGGAGGTAAGTGAGCAGTTTGTTCAAGTCGGCTTGTCTTTAGGTGGAGGGGGGACCGGAGCGAGTGTCTGTAGGGATAAACAGTGCTCAGTGGAACATAGTCAAGGAACCTTGATCGGTAACCTCGTTGCCAACTGTTCGGATGTAGGTATTTACCTTAATAAGGCAGCGCAAACTTGGATTGCCAATAACACCTTGTATCACACGTTAGGGATTGATGTGCGATTCCCTGAAAGCCAAACTCTGCTCGTTAATAATTTACTCAGTGGCCGTATCAAGGAACGTGATGGTGGCACTATACAGCTGCAGAGTAATAATTGGATTCTGCCCGTTAACTCTGTTTTTGGTGATAGTTTTGAAACG
>SDWN01000352.1 GCA_004195305.1 Neptunomonas sp.
GCCTGCTAGGCACCGCGTGATGCGGACATGAAATCGGCGCATGTTGCTAAAGTGTAGTTATAAAAATAAAAGAGACAGAAGGTTAGCGAATTGTTTTTTTATCCAACGCGGGTCGAAGCCAAAGAAGAAGGGGGCCGCTCGGTGGTTAGAGGCTGAGTGCAATTGAGGGTGGCGTTGCGTGAGGATCCCTGTATGGCAGGGCCTCGATTGTGCGATCGTCACTCACGGATAACCACGCTGTGCAGGCAATTTGAAGCCTGCGTGGCATGCGTTTCCGGTACGCGCGGGTATGGCTAAGCCGCTGTAATGAATCGGTGCTTGTTTCCTTTACAAACCCGCGGAGTGTAGCTATTTCTATTGGAGTAAGTAATACAAATAACAGGGGGATCACGTATGCTTAAATCCGTCGATTTGAAAGATTATATGATTGATAATCCCATAGCGATTTCAAAGGATGCCGGACTGATGGAGGCGGTGCACCTGATCCTGGTGAATAAGATTTCGGGCGTGTGTGTGGTCGACGAGGACCACAAACTGGTGGGGATGCTCTCGGAACTGGATTGCCTTAACGGCATTTTGATGGCCCCTTACAATGAAAGTGGCATTGGTCGGGTCGCAGATTTTATGACCACCGAGCTGGTTGTGGCGGGTCTGGGGGAGGATATTGTCGATGTGGCCAGCGATATGCTGAAACACCAACAGCGCCGCCGGCCGGTGGTTGAAAACGGTAAATTAATCGGGCAGATATCCTGCAGACAATTGCTGCTGGCGGTTAAGGAGTTCAGTGGTCCCAAGGATATGAGTGAGTATTGAACCTGAGATAATCCAAGCCACCCCGCCTGATGGCAGGCTGCTAGCCTCCGTAGCGCCAGCTCAGGATCTGTCTTTAGCGAACAGTGCAATCGATTCAACATGGGTGGTGTGCGGGAACATGTTCATCACTCCCCAGTGGGTCAGTCGGTAGCCGCGCTTAACCAATTCGCCCGCATCACGTGCCAGGGTTGCCGGATCGCAGGAGATATACAAAATCTGCGCAGCGCCGAGTTTTGCCAGCGGTTCGATCAGCTCATAGGCGCCAGCGCGCGGTGGGTCGAGCAGGACCTTGTTAAAGCCCGTCCCAAACCAGGGCTTATCCGTGATCGGCAGGGTCAGGTCTGCCGCATAAAATATAGCGTTGTCGAGCTGGTTATGCGCGGCGTTGGCCCGACCTTGCGCGACCATCGTCTCGATCGCTTCGATCCCTACCACCTCTTTTGCCTGACGCGCCAGGGGCAGGGTGAAATTGCCCAGGCCGCAAAACAGATCGAGTATCCGGTCTTCGGGTCCTGGCTGGAGAAGTTGCAGCGCCAGATTAATCATCTGTTGGTTGATGCCAGGGTTGATCTGGGTAAAATCGCCGGGCTGAAAATTCAGCTGCAACTGTTGCTCGGGCAGCGCGTAACTGAGTGTGCGGGGTTGGCTGTCAGGCGCAGGCTGGAGTGTCTCCGGGGCGCCGGGTTGCAGGTGCAGATCAAACCCCAGGGTGCTGGTCAGTGTCTGCAGCGCATGCTGATCGGCAGCCAGTAGCGGCTTGGGGTGGCGTAACACCAGCGCTGCTGACGTATCCGCCAGGCAGATCTCGACATGACTGATCGCCAGCGGCTGCTGCAGCTGATTCAACAGCTGGTTGAATTGGGGGATCAGTTGATCAGCGCGCAGCTCCAGTACCGGGCATTGATCGATCGCCACCAACTGCCTGCTCTGTTGCTGTCTAAACCCTAACGATAGGGTGCCGCTGCGCTTCTCTTTACAGATGCCTAGGCGTGCCCGACGACGGTAGTGCCAATGCTCGCTTTCCAGCGGCTGCAGAATGGTTTCCGGGCTGACGCCACCGATGCGTTGCAGTTGGTTTAACGCCTGTTGCTGTTTGTGATGGATCTGGGCGCTGGATGTCAGGTGCTGCAGTTGACAGCCACCACACTGGTTGAAATGCGGGCAGAGTGGCTCGGTGCGCTCGGGGCTGGCGAGGAGTACCTCCAGCGTGCACGCCTCATCGTACTTACTTTTCTGCTGGGTGTAGCGTGCCCGAACCCGCTCTCCAGGTAGGGCTCCTTGGATAAAAGCGGTCTTTCCTGCGGGGCGTGCCAAGCCCCGACCATCGTGGCTCAGGCCGCTGATATCAATCTCGAAAGGGGTCGTATCCAGCTGGGCTTTTTTGGGTTGCTGGTAGAAGCGGCGGCTGGATTTGGTCTGGGAAAAACGCGCCATCAGAGACTCTTCTTCAGCATTTCACGGTATTCCGGGCTCAGCCCCTGCTCGAACTCCTCTTGGGTGATATCGAAGTTGAGCTTGCCGACCAGCGACTGCAGGATCACGGTGCAGGTGTTGGATACGTTGTTAGCCTGATTCCAGAGGGTGGTTATATCCAGACTCTGCCCCTCCTCTATCACCCCTTCGCTTTGTAGGCACAGCAGATACTCCTGGGTGTAGGGCACCAATAGATCCATGTTGCTGAACAGGTTTTTCTGGACCCGCAGCAGCAGTTGCCAATCGATATTGTTGAGCAGTTCAGCGATCAGTTGCTGTGCTTGCAGCGTCGGCGAGGGTTGCTCCGTTTCGGCATAGGAGGCGTTGCTGAGTGTGAGGCATAACAGTAGGGTAGCGAGTAGTTTCATCGTGGACCTGATCATCAGATAGAGTAGTTGCCGTTTTTTAAGGATGTTGATAGCTTGTGGGCGCCGAGTTGTCTATGTTGTCGATAGCGATGACATCGATGCTCTCGTTATTAATCCGCCAGCGTACATTGTAATTATTCAGTTGCATGCCGTATATCCTGCCATCATCGGGTTTGCGCCTGTGGGTCGGGCGTGGATCACAGCTGAGCAGATCCGTAATCAGTTGCCGAAAGGCTGCCGGATCTTTTTGGTTAGACAGCCTGAGCTGTGCCGGTTCACTGAAACGAACCCTCAGGTTCTGTTTCTGGCCATCGGCGGCATAGTCGTAGTGGGCATCGTCCAGGCTGTCGGCGTAGGGCAGGTAGGGTTTGATGTCGATCACCGGGGTGCCATCGAGGATATCGATTCCCGATAGGTGCAGAATCGGCGTGCCGTTGCGGTTCTCAATTCGGTCCAGCTTGACCACCGACATGCCGATGGGGTTGGGTCGGAAGGTGGCCCGGGTGGCAAATACACCCATCTTTCCGCCCTGTGATCGTGGCGGTCGAACCAGCGGCGTCCAGCCCCGCTCGAGGTGTTCACTGAACAGAAACAGCACCCAGATATGGCTGCAGCGGTCCAGTCCCCGGACCGCATCCATCAGGGCATAATCACCGACCAGTTCCAGCTCGGCCAGGGCGGTCTTGGCTAGACCTGGCTGCCGCGGAATGCCAAACTTCTCCTTAAAACAGGAGTGCACCCGGCCGATAGGCTGGCATTGAAAGGGCGCTATAGGGCTGTCGGTTACGGAGCTATCGTTCACAGGGGTTATCGTTCACAGGGGTTATCGTTCACAGGGGTTATCGGTCACAAGTGTTATCGGTCACAGAGCGGTGCCGGTAACCTTATCCAAGAGGCGCCAAAAAAGACGCCACCAGAGCGCGCGAGTATAGCAGCGTTAAGGTATGAATCATGCGCTCTTGCTGGGCTGTTTATCAGGGCCAAAACGCCCGCGTTAGACGCTTAGCCATTGTGGCCCAGTTGCAGCGGATCTGCCTGGATACTGTGGCGTAGTTCGGATAGTTCCATCACATGCTCCATCCAGTAGGACTCGCTATTGAACCAGGGGAAGTGCATCGGGAACGCGGGGTCTTTCCAGCGCCGTGCCAACCAGGCGCTGTAGTACATGATCCGTAACGCCCGCAGCGGTTCGATCAGCGCCAGTTCGCGGCGGTCAAACGGTTGGAACTCTTCGTAACCCTCAATGATTTCAGCCATCTGCTGCTGTTGCTGGTGGCGATCCCCGGACGTTAGCATCCACAGGTCCTGAATCGCCGGGCCCATGCGGCAATCATCAAAATCGACAAAGTGGGGCATATCATCGCGCCAGAGGATGTTGCCTGGATGGCAGTCGCCATGCAGGCGGATTTTGCGCATCTGCGGGAACTGGGCAAAACGATCCTCAATCAGGCCCAGCAGTTCTTCGCTCAGTTGCTGGTAATCGCGGGCATAGCTGCCCGGTAACCATTCTCCGCTAAGCAATAGCTCGCGGCTGTTATGACCAAAGCTGGTGACATCAAGATCGGGACGATTGGCGAAGGCCTGGGTGGCCCCCTGGAGATGGATACGCCCGAGGGTGCGGCCCAACACGTAGAGATTTTCAAGATTATCTAATTCCGGGGCATGACCGCCGCGACGGACAAAGAGCGCAAACATAAAGCCGGCATGGCTGTGCAGGGTTTCACCGCTGGCGTCTGCGATGGGGGCAACCACCGGAATATGTGCATCCAGTAGTGCCTGGGTAAACGAGTGCTCTTCGAGGACCTGCTCACGACTCCAGCGGTCCGGGCGATAGAATTTAGCGATCAGCGGGTCAGCCGATTCGATGCCTACTTGATAGACGCGGTTCTCATAGCTGTTAAGCGGGAAGATACGTGCATCTGACAGGTAGCCAATCGACTCCACCGCATCCAGTACCCGATCAGGGGTGAGGGTGTTGTAGGGATGCTCGTTGATCGTTGTCATTGCCAATTCCGCGTTTAATGGTGAAAAAAAGTGAGTTGAATGCGTGTCTGAATGAATTTGGACAAGCTATCCAAGTGGCTATGGTAACTCAGATCGGTATCACTGCGTCTGAATAGCGCAGTGCTATTTTTTACGCTGCAGGTTGCTGGGGGGGATGTCTACCGGCAGGTGTTCTGGCCAGGCACCAGATATCAACCCGATCGACACCTGCCTGGCGCAGCTGAACGGCGAGTATCTGAGCCGTGGTGCCGGTAGTCATCACATCATCGATAAGTGCGACATGCAGGTAGGGACCGGTTCTATTGAGTTGGTCGCGGTTAATCCTGAATGCATGGCGTAGATTACGCCGCCGTTGCTTTGCACTCAGGCCTTGCTGGTGCGGAGTGTCAAGCTGTCTGCTACAGGCCTTATCATTGACGGGGATGCCCAGCCGCTGGCTAATGCAGTGGGCCAGTTCTAGCGATTGGTTAAAGCCACGCTGCTGTAACCGGTTGGGATGCAGGGGAACCGGCATCAGCTGCTGTGGTGTTGATTGTTGGCGCAAAGCCTGTGCCTGGTGTTGCACAAACAGCTCGCTGAGGAGCTCGATGCTGTGATACTCGGGCCGATGTTTGAAGCGTCGGATCAGCAGGTCAATCGGAAATTCGTAACGCAGTGGGGCGTAGGTGCGGGTAAAGGCTGGTGGCTGCTTGAGGCAGTGTCCGCACGTCAGTAACGCTTTGTTGCTAGGGTCAGATCGTCTCCCTATTGACACATTAAGCGATTCGGGCAGTGGTTCTGCGCAGTGCTGGCAATAGCTATTGAGCCAGGGGAGATCTTGCTCGCAGCCTCTGCAGAGTGGCATTGATCGTTGGCTGGATTGGTGGCAAAGCAAGCAGCGGGGGGCTGCGAGTGCCTGGTCGAAAAAAGACCTAATGTAAACCTCGAGTCTTTTCATGGGTTGACAGAAGGGTCCGTGTCGGTAAAATCTGGCTTTTACTTGGCCAGGGCCTTTGATAGAGGCAGTTTAGCTTTGATCCGGCCAGGCACACGCATATTTTTACAGGAACTTCGCGATGCTCAATCAGGCCGTAGCCACCCCCCGTCATGACTGGACCGCCGCTCAGGTGCAGGCGCTGTTCGAACTGCCTTTTAATGACCTGTTATTTAACGCCCAGGTCGTACACCGGCAGCACTTTGATCCGAATCAGGTGCAGGTCAGCACGTTGCTATCGATCAAGACCGGTGCCTGCCCGGAAGACTGTGCCTACTGTCCGCAGAGTGCTAAATATTGCACCGACCTGGAAGCCGAGCGCTTAATGAAGGTCAAGCAGGTGCTACGTGAGGCAGAAGCGGCTAAAGCCAAGGGTGCGACGCGTTTTTGCATGGGGGCCGCCTGGCGTAGCCCGCGGGCTAAGGATATGCCCTATGTGATCGAGATGATCCAAGGGGTTAAAGCGATGGGACTGGAAGCTTGTATGACGCTGGGGATGCTCGACGACCAACAGGCCTCGGATCTTGCCAACGCGGGGCTGGATTATTACAACCACAACCTCGATACCTCGGCTGAATACTACGGTAGCATCATCACCACGCGCACCTATCAGGATCGGCTCGATACCCTGCAGAATGTCCGTGATGCCGGTATGAAGGTCTGTTGTGGCGGCATTATGGGGATGGGTGAGGAGCTTAAAGATCGCATCAGTCTGCTGTTGACTCTTGCTAATATGTCCGATCATCCCGAGAGTGTTCCCCTGAATATGCTGGTGAAAGTTGAGGGTACACCGCTGGATCAGGTTGAGGATCTGGAGCCCTTTGATTTCATCCGCACCATTGCCGTAGCACGGCTGCTGATGCCTAAGTCGCATGTGCGGTTGTCGGCCGGACGGCAGATTATGAATGAGCAGATGCAAGCGCTCTGTTTTATGGCGGGTGCCAACTCAATCTTCTACGGCGAGAAGCTCCTGAC
>SDWN01000585.1 GCA_004195305.1 Neptunomonas sp.
AGATGTGTATAAGAGACAGAATTGGTACCCTGTGCCTGGAAGCGGTGACCCTGGATGGTAGCCAGCGCTGGCAAGTGGAGTTTGATGTTCGCGAGGCTTAGGGTTGCCTTGATAAAGCAGCCTCGCAACCTCATAACTTGCACCTTTTATCTTATAGCGGCTACCTGCCGCATCGCGATCATCTCTCAACGGCTACCGGAATGCCCCAACCGGTGGTCGCGATGACCTCTCGATTCCGATTTACAGGTAAACTTGCACAATGATGTCACCCCACCCAAAATTCATAGTTGGAATCGATCTCGGCACCACGCACACCGTGGTTGCGTACAGTGGTTTGGATGAGCAAGGCCAGTCCATCGCCCCACCGCAAGTCTATGCGATACCGCAGCTGGTCGCCGCCGGGGAGGTGGCGCGACTGTCGTTACTGCCGTCGTTTCGTTATCACCCCGGCGCCGATGAAATCCCCCCTGGGGATCTGCAACTTCCCTGGGGTGCAACGCAACTGGAGGCTGAGTTACCTCGGGTGATCATCGGCGAGTGGGCGCGGGAGCTGAGCGGTAAAGTTGAAGGGCGCTCGGTGGTCAGCGCCAAGAGCTGGTTGTCTCACGACCAGGCCGACCCCACGGCGCCAATTCTACCTTGGGCCGGCGCCGAAGGGGTCGATAAGGTTTCTCCGGTGCTGGCGACGGCCTCCTATCTGGCGCATATCCGGGCGGCCTGGAATGCCGACCATCTGAGCCAGCCACTGGAGCAGCAGGAAGTGATCGTGACCGTGCCAGCTTCTTTCGGGGATCTGGCCCGCACATTAACCGTCGAGGCCGCCAGGCTCGCTGGTTTGCCCAAAATCTTATTGCTCGAAGAGCCTACTGCGGCCTGTTACGACTGGATTTCGCTCCAGGGTGATCTGGCTAAAAATATTCTGCGTAGCCATCGACTGTTGCTGATTTGCGATGTGGGCGGCGGCACCTCGGATTTCAGTCTGGTGCGCTTGGGTTTTGACGCTGGCCAGCTTCGGCTAGATCGTATCGGGGTCGGTGACCACCTGATGCTGGGTGGCGACAACCTCGACCTTGCTCTGGCGCACCAAGTCGAGCACGGGCTGCTTGCATCGGGCAAGCGGTTGCGGGCGTCCAGTCTTTCTCAGCTAATCCAGCAGACGCGTTTTGCCAAGGAAAAACTGTTAGCAACGGACGCGCCCGAGACTGCCAAGGTCACGGTCCTCGGCGCGGGGGCGCGGCTGATTGGTGGTGCGCGGAGCCACGAATTGAGTCGAGAGAAAACCCAGGCCTTAGCCCTGGACGGGTTTGTTCCGCTGACAGCGCTCACCGACATGCCGCAGCAGAGCCAGCGAGCGGTGAGGGAGTTTGGCTTGCCCTACGCCTCAGATCCGGCAATTAGCCGTCAGCTGGCGGCGTTCCTGCACCACCACGAGCGGGTCAGTCGAGAGGCCTTTACGGATCAACCCGATAGCGGTTCTTGGGTGCCCGACGCACTGTTGCTGAACGGCGGCTTTTTTAAAGGTGGGGTGCTTGAAAAGCGCCTCCGCGATCTGGTATCAAACTGGCGTGGTCAGCCGGTGACCGCGCTTGAAAATAGCCGCCCGGATCTGGCGGTAGCCTGCGGTGCTGTGGCTCATGGTTTGGCACGGCGGGGCAGGGGCGTACGTATCGGTGGCGGCTCGGCACGGAGTTACTTCCTCAAACTTGATCAAGACACGCCCGACACCGCTACGCAAGGGATCTGTCTGCTGCCCCGGGGCTCTGAGCCCGGGGTCGAAATACCCTTGCCGGAGCGCCGGTTTGTGCTCAGCCTCGGCCAGCCGGTGCAGTTTCAGCTGGTGTCTTCGGCGGGTGATGACTCACCCCTTCCCGGAACACTGACGTCATTGGATGATCCGCAATTTCAGGCATTACCTCCCTTGATGGCTGCCATCCCTGCGGTGGAGGGGGGAAAGTCCGATGTTGAGGTGGGGTTGGTTGCGACCCTGACCGAAGTCGGCACCCTGGGGCTGGAATGTGTGGCCGCAGAGGATTCTGCGCGTCGTTGGCAGCTGGAATTCCCGGTACGAAAAGCCCAGCGAGCCGGAATCCAGGCCGCTGAAGTAGCAGGATTGCCCGCAGAATTCAAAAGCGCGCGGCAGTTGGTGGAGGATGTGTACGGTAAGTCACTGCAGGCCGCTGATACCAAGTCACTGAAGCAGCTGCGGGTCAGTCTTGAGCGTCTGCTGGGGCCGCGGGAGAGTTGGGATGTGCCGCTGCTTCGTGCCTTGGCTGACGTGTTTATCGAGCACCGGGGGCGCCGACGTCGCTCGCAACAGCATGAACAGGTCTGGTTTAATCTGACCGGATTTTGCCTGCGCCCCGGCTTGGGCTACCCATTGGATGATTGGCGCTTGGAGCAGATCTGGCCCTTGTTTCAGCAGGGATTGCAGTTCAACAAGAGCAATCCGGACTGGAACCAGTGGTGGGCTTTCTGGCGCAGGGTGGCAGGTGGCTTAAATGTTGATCAGCAAATGCAGTTGCACAAACAGGTGGCCAAATTCATCAATCCTGCTGCCGAACGTAACCGTAAACTACAGGCCGAGCTGAAATATAAATCTTACGAGGGCATGGTATTGCTCGTGGCCGCTCTCGAAGGGTTGTCGTCGGAGAAGAAGCAGGAGCTGGGTGGCTGGTTGCTAAAACGCTTGGAAAAGCCCGGCGAAAATCAAAACAGCTGGGTGGCTCTGGGTCGAATAGGCAGTCGTATTCCATTGCACGGCAGCGCTCATAATCTGATCGATCAGGACACCCTGGCCGCGTGGATACCGAAGTTGCTGAAAAAAGACTGGAACAAGCAACCACAGGCAGCGTTTGCGACCGTGGTGATGGCGCGCGTGAGTGGGGACCGCAGCCGAGATCTTGACCCCGAATTACGCCTGGCTATCGCCGCCGCCCTGAAAGCCTGCAAGGTTTCGCCAAAATGGATCGCGATGGTCACCGAAGTCACCGAATTGGATGATTCCGATAACCGCAAAATCTACGGAGAAAGCTTGCCTCCGGGGTTAAAACTGCTCAATTAAGGCGTTTCTACGGGTCGTTGTTGAGGGGGCTGTCTGTGCTCAGGAGTGGCTGTCGGACTGCTCTTGGTGCCTATGCGACCGGCACAGCAATTTCATAGGTGGGTGGGGATTGGATAGAGCGGGCGGAGGTTCATGCCAAGACTGCGTGACTCCGCCCGTGGGTCGCCAGCGTAAGGGTGATCCGCTAACGACACTGCTAAGTGTAGGTCTACATTTGGGCATCTGCCAGTCGCGCGTGTGCCGGATGCAGCCGACCCATGCAAGACAGGGCTGCGGATATCGCAATGGCTGATTGATGCGCAACGGTAAAACAGCCTGTCTGAGGCTAATCCTGACATTTCCCCAAGGCGCTAAAAACTGACCTGTAACACCCACCGATGCTTACAGAACCTATAGCTTGTTTTAGAAAATTACACTTTGTAACCGGTATCACTGATCGAGAGCTGGCGCCGACGTCAGCAATTTCAGCGCCGCTTAAAACTAAAAATTGATACACTCTCCCGCCCCCGGATACTTGTGTTGAGAGCGTTGCATTGATGTTTGAATTGCGTCCCTACCAGAAAGACTCGGTTCGCGCTGTTATCGAACACTTTCGCCGAGGCAGTGATCCCGCTGTGGTAGTTCTGCCCACGGGGGCCGGTAAGAGTCTGGTCATTGCGCAACTGGCACGCCTGGCACGGGGGCGGGTTTTGGTGCTTGCTCATGTCAAAGAGCTGGTGCAACAGAATCATGCTAAATATGAAGCCTACGGCAACCCTGCAAGTATCTTTGCCGCCGGGCTCAAGCGCAAAGAGGTTACCCGGCAAGTCGTTTTCGGCAGTGTCCAATCGGTGGCGCGCAATCTCGAGCATTTCAGTCAGGGGTTTACCCTGTTGGTTATCGATGAGTGCCATCGCTTGTCTCAGGAGCAGGATTCAGGCTATCAGCGGGTTATCGGGCATTTACGCCAGCATAACCCGGGGCTGAAGATCCTTGGCCTGACGGCGACGCCGTACCGTCTGGGGTTAGGTTGGATCTACCGTTACCATCACCACGGTATGGTCAGGGGTGAATCGGATTGTTTCTTCAGCGACTGCATCTTCGAGTTGCCGTTACGGCTGATGGTTAAACAGGGCTATCTGACGCCACCCCGTCTGGTTGATGGAGCTGTCGCCCAGTATGATTTCAGCACCTGCGCGCCCGGCAGCGGCGGGCATTATCAGGAGGCCGATCTTAACCGGGTGATCAACAGCGCCAAGCGCGCGACGGCGATTATTATCACCGAGGTGATGGTCCAGGCCGAACAGCGCCAAGGGGTGATGATCTTTGCCTCCACCGCCGACCATGCTCGTGAGATTATGAGTTATTTGCCAGAAGGCGATGCTGCGCTGATTCTCGGGGAAACTGAAGGGAGGCTGCGCGATCAACGGATCCTGGCGTTTAAACAGCGCAAACTCAAATACCTGGTGAATGTCTCTGTGCTGACCACCGGTTTTGACGCCCCCCACGTGGACCTGATCGCCATCCTGCGCCCCACCGAATCGGTGAGTCTGTATCAGCAGATCGTCGGCCGTGGCCTGCGCCTGAGTCCGGAAAAAAGCGACTGTCTGGTGTTGGAGTTTGCCGGTAATCATTACGATCTTTATGCTCCGGAAATTGGCGTCAGCAAGCCTGCGGCCGATACCGAACCGGTGATGGTGTTCTGTCCCCAGTGTGATTGTGGCAACATCTTTTGGGGCAAGCGTGATGCGGATGGCGCTGTCATTGAACACTATGGTCGGCGCTGTCAGGGCGTTGTGGAAGCGTTTGGGGCAAAAAAACAGTGTAATTATCGGTTCCGTTTTAAGGAGTGTGCGGCTTGTAATTCCCAGAATGATATTGCGGCCCGGCGCTGCCATCATTGCCGTGAAGTGCTGATCGATGCCGATACCAAGTTGCGCCAGGCGCTGGCGCTAAAGGATGCCCTGGTACTGCGCTGTGCAGGGATGACGCTGGAGTCCAGGCTGGGCAAGACGGGGCGGCCGCAGCTTAAAGTGATCTACCACGATGAGGATGGGACGGAGCTGGCGGAGTATTTCAGTCTCGATAGTGCCACCCAAAAGAGGGTCTTTTTAAGCCATTTTGTGCAGCCGCACCTGCGCAATCCCGAGACTGAATTTCAGCCTCAGAGCGTTGCTCAGGTGTGCCGCGATGAGGCATTGTTCCGTGCTCCTGATTTTGTTGTGGCCCGCAAAAAAGGCTATTTCTGGGTGATTCAGGAGAAACTGTTCGATTATGAAGGGCGCCACCGGCTGGCAATGTAGGGACACGCCGCAGGTAAGTCTTTGAGACGCCAGGGGCAGTTTACAGGTGACTCTTCCCTATGCAAGAACGCGGAAATCCGGCCGTGTTTGTCCTAAACTTAGAGTATGGATAGATCTATTAGCCAAGGATCTGGCCCTGATGATAGGAGTGTCGAATCATGGCTATGTCAGCTCGTGTGCGCGAATATCTGGACGCGCAACATATTCCCTACCAGCTCGTTCATCACCAATATCGTGAAACGGCACAAGGTTGCGCCGATGCTGCCCATATTCCCCCGGGTCGCTTGGGCAAAGCAGTGCTGCTCAAAGACGAGCAAGGTTTTCTGATGGCAGTGGTGCCTTCAAATAAAAGTGTCGATATTAACACCCTGAACATGCACACGAATCGCTTTCTGATGACCGCCAGCCAGAGCGAGGTGCGGAGTCAGTTTGATGATTGTGTTAATGGTGCGGTGCCTGGTATTGGTCAGGCCTACGACCTGCGCGTGATCTGGGACGACAGTATCGTGCAGCAACCCGACTGCTATCTGGAAGCAGGTGATCACGAGCAGTTCATCTATCTGGCACGCAAGGATTTCCAGACGCTGATGCAGGATCGTGATCACGGCAGGATCTGCCACTGAGCACTGCCGCAAGCCGGGGCTGATTGAATGCCTCGGAGAGGTTAAAGCTTGGCTATGGCTCGGGTGTGCGGCGGAGCGGCAGATCCCGGAGTATCCGCGGTTGATACGGGCCGGTCCAGTGCTCGGCTACGGCTGCGCTGGAGCTGCTTTGGGGCGGGGTGTCTTCATGAATGTTTTGAGGTTCCTGTGATACATCTCCGCTGCGATGTCGCTCATCAGAAATCCAGGTAAGATGTTATTTTACAGCTGCTTATAAGTGATGCTTAAGTTTTTAGGTGGTTTTTTGCTGGGCCTGCGCTTCGACACGGGTGTTGATTGCTGCTGCGACTCGGCCCCCACCTTTCTCCGCTCACCGTGGCAGTAGACCGCCTCGTCCCCACTTCTTTGCCTCCTTCACCGGCTTGTGCCCGGTTTATGCCTGGTTTGATAGGGCGGATAGATCAGGGGTCTATGGGTTGCCCCGATAGACCGTAAAACATATGAGCTGTATCCCCGCCAGTGTGGTGTTTGCGCAAGCCGATGAAGGGGCGCGTGCTTTTGGTGCGTTTAACCGATTCGGCGTCCTGAGCGCCGACTTTG
>SDWN01000818.1 GCA_004195305.1 Neptunomonas sp.
TTTTTCGATGTCGCGATCGCCGAGCAGCACGCCCTGACCCTGGCAGCGGGCCTGGCGTGCCAACAGCTGAAACCGGTCGTGGCGATCTACTCAACCTTCCTGCAGCGCGGCTACGACCAACTCATCCACGACATTGTGCTCCAGAAACTGGACGTGCTGCTGGCGATAGATCGCGCAGGTTTAGTCGGCGAAGACGGGCCGACCCACCACGGCAGCTTCGATCTGAGCTTCCTGCGCTGTATTCCCAACCTGGTCATTATGGCCCCTGCTGACGAAGCCGAAACCCAGCGTTTACTGGAAACCGGCTACCGACACCCGGGACCCGCGTGCGTTCGCTATCCGCGCGGCAAAGGCCCGGGAACCGCCCTGTTGGACAATCCGCAACCGATCCCGCTGGGCCAGAGCCGAACCCTGCGCCACGGACATCAAGGCGCGATTCTTAACTTCGGCAGCCTGCTCACCGAAGCAAGCCGGGTCGCCGAGGCGCTGGATCTGACCCTGGTCGATATGCGCTTCGTTAAACCGCTGGACCAGACCCGGCTCACCGAGCTGATCGGCGATCACTCTGTGCTGGTGACTCTGGAGGAGAATGCCATCGCGGGGGGGGCGGGGTCTGGCGTCAACGAATGGCTGGCACGACAGCCGCAAAGCACCGGCATCAAGCTGATCAATCTGGGTCTGGAAGATGATTTTATCGGCCACGGCGGTGCACCGCAGTTACGGCGGCAGGCTGGACTCGACAGCGCAAGCCTGATTGAAAAGATCCGTCCCCTGCTCTCGCCTCCTCAATAGAGAGACGGCCTAAACTTGCGGCGTAACGGGGGCTCAGGAGGGCTCGTTATCCTTGAAATGATGCTCTGACATCATATGTCCTAGCTTCCCGGCCTTGGTCGCCAGATACTCCTCGTTGTGGCTGTTCTTACCCACCTGCAGCGGCTCGCGTCCGACCACACTGACCCCGCACTGGACCAACGCAGCCACTTTACGCGGATTGTTGGTCATCAGCCTGACGCTGCGGATACCCAGGTGCTCAAGCATCGTTTGACACATACTGTAGTCGCGCAGATCGGCGGCAAAACCCAGCCGCTCATTGGCCTCGACGGTATCCGCGCCCTGATCCTGCAGGTGATAGGCACGGATCTTGTTCAGCAGCCCTATCCCGCGGCCCTCTTGGCGCAGATACAGAATCGCACCGCAGCCCTGCTCAGCAATCCGCTTCATCGCCTCCTGCAGCTGAAAGCCACAATCACAGCGCATGCTAAACAACGCATCACCGGTCAGACACTCAGAGTGAAGCCGAGTTAACACAGGCTCACCGGTCGCGACGTCACCCAGGGTTAATACAACATGTTCCTTGCCGGTCTTCGGTTCTTCGAAGCCATGCATGGTGAACGTACCCCAGGGGGTAGGAAGCTTAGAGGAGGCAATATAGCTGACTGGCACGTTAGGATTCCCAATAAAAGCGGCGATGCATTCTATCAATGTCGGACAATAATTAGCGAATTAATCAACAGGTTTAAGTGCCATATCGAAGATTCTGCTATATATACTAAAGTCTAATCATTTTATCTATCATTAAAAAACTGACTCTCTTTAGCCACCGCCCTTTTCAGCCATAAGCGGGTCATGGAGGCAGAATCGCTATGAACATCCTGATTGCAGGGCTCACTATCATCCTGGTCCTGGCGGCGCCTAAACTCTGGGCGCGCTACATCTTCTTCAAGCATAACCGCGGTCGCCACGATCTGCATCAAACGGGCGGCGAGTTAGTCTGCAAACTATTGCAAAAACTCCACCTGACGGATGTCCATCTGATCCGTGCAGAAAGCCGAAGTCACTACGACCTGCTCACCAAAAGCGTCTGCTTGACCGAGGGCACGATGAACAACCACAGTTTGACCGCGCTGGTTCGCGCCGCATTTGAGGTCGGCCACGCGCTCCAGGACAAGCACAAAGGCGCGCTGAGCCGCTACCGTCACGGCTTACTGGAGCTGGCGGGGCACGGCGAACGGCTGGGATCGGGGGCGCTGCTACTCGCGCCTCTGTGCGCCCTGCTGGTGCCTAAACTGGGCGGATTACTGCTGATATGCGCACTCATCAGCATGCTGACCGGGGCGCTCATCCAACTACTGGTGATACCGATTGAATGGCAGGCCGGGTTTCAATTTGCACTGCCGTTATTGATCCAGAGTCAACTCGAGCAGCAGGATCAGCAAGCGGTACGCGAGATTCTCACCGCCTGCGCCCTGAGCCACTTTGCCTATGCGCTGGCCAACCTGCTCGACGGCCGTCACTGGCTTAAAGCTCTAGGACTCAGGCCCCGCAACTGCGATTAACACCCGCTGTAAGCACGTACCTCATCCCTAACCTAGGAGCCTGCCGGACTTCACCTCGCAGGCTGCTGAAAAGCGTTGGCGAGGCCGCCAAGACGTATTGGCAACGCAGGTAGCGTTTCAACAGCCTGCTAGCCCCACCACTGCCAGCCCAGATAGCAGCCCTGCAGCACTAGCCAGGCGTAGAGGCCGGCCAACACATCATCGAGCATGATACCGAAGCCCCCTGAAACCTGCTTATCAGCCCAACCGATCGGCTCTGGTTTGAGGATATCAAACAACCGAAACAGGATAAATCCCAACAGCAGCCAGCCCCATCCCGGCGGCACCAGAATCAGGGTGATCCAAAGCCCGACAAACTCATCCCAGACGATCCCGCCGTGGTCATGTACGCCCAGATCGCGCGAGGTGCGTTCGCACAGATACACCCCGACCACGAACGCCACCACAATTACCGCCAGATAACCCCACAGCGGCAATTCACGCAGCAGCAGATACGGCAGCAGCGCCGCCAATGTACCCCAGGTACCCGGAGCCCGACGTGGCGCACCGCTGCCGAAACCGAAAGCGGCAAGATGGATGGGGTTACGCCAGTTAGGTCTGGGCAGAGACACACACAGCTCCGTTATTATTGAACAATAAAACTCTGAGGGTAAAGTTCAAAGAGTGTAATTCAAGCCGCAAGGCCAACCTAAACCAAATCAAAAATGCTGATAACCCTGCGCACTCAACGCGATCATCTCGCCGCCGGTTGCTCCGACCAAACCCGGCTCAGCACAGACCCGTCCGATGCGCCGACAATCGACCGCCAACCCGGATAATTTCTGAGCCAACAGCGCCTCGTTGGCGTGCGGTACCGTAAAGCACAGCTCAAAATCCTCACCCCCTGCCAACGCCCACTGCTGGGCACGCGCAGGATCAAACTGCGCCAGCATCGCCGCGGAATAGGGCAACCGATCCAACTCGATCTGCGCGCCCAGATTTTCCGGCGTTAGCAGGTGCCCCAGATCGGCCAGTAAGCCGTCAGAGATATCCAAGGCCGCGCTGGCGATGCCCCGCAGGGCCTGGCCCAATTCAATACGCGCCGTCGGCTGGTAGAACCGCTGCAACAGGAACGGATCCGGAACCTGATCGCTCGGCTGCTGCCGCTGCAACAGTTCCAGCCCGGCCATGGCATCGCCCAGCGTGCCGCTAACCCAGATGCCATCACCGGGTTTGGCGCCACGCCGTGTTAATGCTTGCCCCTCAGGGACCCAGCCATGCACCTGCAGACTCAGGGTGCGGTGGCCGCGGGTGGTGTCACCACCGACCAGACTCAGACCATAACGCTGCAACGCGGCCGCCAGGCCTTGGCTGAATAACCGCAACCACGCCTCATCAGCCTCTGGCAGCGTCAGCGCCAGGGTCAACCAGGCAGGCGTGGCGCCCATCGCCGCCAGATCGCTGACACAGCTGGCCAACGCGCGGTGCGCCAACTGCTCGGCGTCAATGCCGGCGAGAAAATGGGTGCCCTCAACCAGCGTATCGATGGAAACCGCCAGCTGCTGGCCAGCGGGAACCGTCAACAAGGCACAGTCGTCGCCGATACCCAGATCGACGCCCCGCCCATAACCCGGCAACGCGCTAAAGTAGCGCTCGATCAGCTCAAACTCTGCGATGCCCATGCGTATGCCTCAGCGCTTAGCGCTACCCACCTCTGCTTTACGCAAGTCCTGGGCAACCCGATCCAACACCCCGTTGATGTACTTGTGACTCTCGGTAGCGCCGAAGATTTTGGCCAGATTGACCGCTTCGTTGATCGCCACTTTATAGGGCACATCGAGCATCGCTGCCAGCTCGTAGGAGCCCATCCGCAGCACCGTCAGCTCGATCGGATCAAGCTCTTCGAGCTTACGATCGAGGTAAGGAACTATCGCCTGATCCAACACGGACGTTTGCGATGGCACCCCATGCAACAGACCGGTGAACAGCTTCATATCGGTCCGGCTCATATCGTTCTCAGCACGAAATTCGGCCTCGATATCGTTGAGCGTAGAGCCCGCCATATGCCATTGATACAGCGCCTGCAGCGCAAAACTACGCGCCTCGCGCTTCATCTCGGTCCGTGACGGCTTTTTAGCCTTTTTGGCCGGAACTTGACTGCCTTTCTGATCCGATGAACCGTCTGAATCACTCACCGCTTAACCCTCGAGCTGCTTCAGCAGGCTAACCATCTCTAGCGATGACAGCGCCGCTTCAGAACCTTTATTGCCAGCTTTAGTGCCGGAACGTTCGATCGCCTGTTCGATAGAGTTCACCGTCAGGATGCCATTGGCCACCGGAATACCGAAATCCATCGCCACCTGAGCACAGCCCTTGGCGCTTTCGGCACTGACGTATTCAAAGTGCGGCGTACCACCACGGATCACGGCCCCCAGCGCGATGATGGCATCTTCGCGCTTCTGCTCGGCGACTTTCTGCACCGCAAGCGGGATCTCGATCGCACCAGGGACCCGCACGACACGGATATTGGCGGCTTCGACACCGTGGCGCTGCAGTGTATCCAGCGCACCTGCGACCAGGCTCTCAACCACAAAGGCGTTAAAACGGCCTACGACGATGGCATAGCGGCCTGCGGACGCATGGGTAAAATCACCTTCAACAATCTGAACTGTCATCTCTGTTTCCTTCTTTATAATCGGGTAGATACGGGTCTGCTGAGCTTATCGGTGCAGCAAGCGGATCAGCAAACGCATCAGCTATCGCAGGGAATAAACTCGACAACTTCGAGATCAAATCCTGACAATGCATTGAATTTAATAGGCGAGCTAAGCAGACGCATCTTACTCACGCCCAGGTCACGCAAAATCTGCGATCCGGTGCCGATGGTCATGTAGGTTCCGGCACCATCGACATTAGCGGGTCGGGTCGGGCGCTGCTTAAGATAGGCATCGAGACTGGTCGCCAGATCCTCTGGCGCGCTCTCACCCAGCAACACCACGATACCGCTGCCCTCCTCGGCCACCCGTTGCAACGACTTGCGCAGGGTCCATTTAGGCTCATCGGTACTGACACCCACCACATCACGCAGGGCATCGGCCATGTGCACCCGTACCAGGGTAGGCTGACCGGCCTCGATCTCCCCCTTCACCAGAGCGATATGGCTAGCACCATGGATCGAATCGCGGTAGCTGATCGCTTCAAACTCACCTTGATCGGTATGCAGGGTATAGCTGGCATCCCGCTCAACGGTGTGTTCGTTAAGAATCCGGTAGTGGATCAGGTCGGCGATGGTGCCGATCTTCAGCTGATGCTTCTCGGCAAACTTCTCCAGATCGGGACGCCGCGCCATCGTGCCGTCGTCGTTCATGATCTCGACGATCGCAGCGGCGGGCATGCAGCCAGCCAGACGCCCCAGGTCACAACCGGCTTCGGTATGTCCAGCGCGGCTGAGAACGCCACCGGGCTGCGCCATCAATGGGAAGATGTGCCCTGGCTGGACGATATGTTCCGGTTTTACCTGCGGATCAACCGCGGTGCGGACCGTATGCGCACGGTCGGCAGCAGAGATACCGGTCGTCACGCCTTCGGCAGCCTCGATCGACAGGGTGAAATTGGTTGAATACTGAGCGCCGTTATCCTGCACCATCAGCGGTAACTTCAATTTCTGACAGTGCTCACGGGTCAGCGTCAGGCAGATCAGACCCCGGGCATGGGTGGCCATAAAGTTAATATCTTCGGGACGCACCTTCTCGGCCGCGATGACCAGATCGCCTTCGTTTTCACGATCCTCATCATCCATCAAGATGACCATTTTACCCTGCCGAATATCTTCAATCAGCTCGGCGGTGGAGTTAAGATCCATAGTGGCTCCTACTGCTCTTGTTTAAAAACAGTGTCTGTTATAACAGCGGCGTCGAACTCCGCTGTCGAGGTAATTTAAATTAAAAGCCGTGCTCAGCGAGAAAGGCTCGGCTCAGTCCGCTCTGTGTTGCTGCGGACGACTCGTCGTGCCCTGCGTCGTGCCCTCCATCGCGACCCTGTAGCAGACGCTCCAGATAACGTGCAATCATATCAACTTCCAGGTTAACCCGATGGCCGACCCGGTAATATTTAATCAGCGTCTGCTGCTGCGTATGGGGGACGATATTCAGCTCGAACACCCGCCCCTCAACGCCATTAACGGTCAAACTGACGCCGTCGATGGTGATTGAACCCTTGCTGGCGATATAGCGCGCCAGCGCCAGCACCTCGCCGATGCCATCAACATGACCACTGACAATATGTCCACCCAGGCGACTGGTCGCCAACAGCGCTTTTTCAAGATTGACCTTATCGCCGGTTCCCAGCAGCTCAAACTCAGTATGCGCCAAGGTTTCGCGTGAAACATCGGCCCAGAAACCGTCACCGGGCAGTTCCACCACGGTCAGACAGACGCCATTAACCGCGATACTGTCACCCAACACCACATCGCTCAAATCCAATCGCCCTGAACGGATCCGCAGCCGCAGATCGCCATCCTGCATACGCCTGTCGGCAACTTCACCTACGGCTTCAATAATCCCGGTAAACATCGGTCTAATGTTCCTGCGCAAAACGAAAATTAAGGCGCTGATCGCTCCCCAGCATACGCTGGTCGGTCAATTCCAGCCGATACTGCTGCGCCATCTGCTCCAACGGCAATGCAAACGCGGGCCGTGCATGCGCGCCGAGCAGCGTCGGCGCCTGATAGATCACCAGCTCATCGACCAGCTGCGCCTGGATAAAAGCACCGGTCAGGGTCGCGCCCGCCTCAAGCAACAGCTCATTACACTCGCGCTCACGTGCCAACCACTGCAACACCGCCAGCGGCTCGATCGCAGCCACCTGAATCAAGGTCGCCCGGGCCTGTAACTGTTCGACCCGGGCCGGGTCGGCTGCGACATAAAAGATCACCGTCTCGCCGGGCTGCGCCAGAATCGCTGCAGCAACGGGTGTACGCAGCCGGGAATCGAGAATGACCCGCAGCGGCTGCCGTGCAACGATGGCCGCTAACTGCGCCGTCGAAAAATCCGGGCCGAGTTGCTCGGCGCGCAGCGTCAGCGCCGGATCGTCATGCAGTACCGTTCCCACGCCGGTCAGGATCGCCGAGCTGCGCGCCCGCAAGCGCTGCACATCCGCACGCGCCTGCGGGCCGGTGATCCACTTAGATTCACCCGACGCCATCGCGGTGCGACCATCCAGACTGATCGCCTGCTTGATCCGCACATAGGGGCGTTGACGGCTCATACGCGAAATAAAACCAGGATTGAGCGCCTCGGCCCGGGCCT
>SDWN01000821.1 GCA_004195305.1 Neptunomonas sp.
GAATGTAGTGCTGATAGGCATCACCGGTCCAGTTATCATCAAAGGCAGCCTGAGCTTCTTCTAGAGTCTCGCAGACGCCAGTAGCGACCAGGTCGGCTGCCTTGGCCAGCAAATACTCTGCTGCGTTGAAATAAGCGTTAGGGGCGATACCTTCTCCAAAGCCGAACATCGTGTAATGCTGTTCAGCGGTCAAGCCGTTGTCAGCAAAATCTGCCTCAACATCTGTGATGGTTTTGCCAACCCAGGTAGGATCATTTGCCTGCAAGTGTGCCAACTTCTGGCCGTGATAAAAATCCGAGTTAAATCCTTGTAGTGCCATGTTCTTCGTCTCCTAAAATAAGGTTTTCAGGTCTTAGCGGCACCATGCCGCCCTCCAATGAGCCAATCTAAAGCTCAACGTTCCATCGGTCGCCCCCGAATGAGCAAACCTATATACTTAGTGATCTCAGCCGGACAGGAATCCTAATCGTATTCTCCTACACAATTCAGGCGCTCGCGCCGGCCTGTTGCCTGCGGTGCCTCCCATAAAAGGAAGTGGGATAATAAATTAAATGCTAGAGACAAGACTCATCTTGCAGATTTTGTCTACAGCCTTGATTTTCATCAATTTCTATCAGGATGGATTCGAATCGATCATCAACAGTTGGTCAAATCCGATATATACTCCAAAAAATAGCCGCCAGAAACTAATGTAAATTAAGCACCTCATATGTGCCATAAAACATAAAGAGAATTTATACACAACACACTAAGCGTACGCAAGATAATTCCGGTTTTTTTTTAATCATATTTCAACGTACACCCTCGGGTTATGGCCTTTTTTCAGTGTTGCCTTGGCGGTGGGACTCTCTACAATGGAATACTTAGCATTAGCGTCCGGGTATTAGTTGAATAAGTTCGTTGGTTTACCATACGGGAAATCTGAAATCTGTTTGAGCACATCAGTAACCAGTGATAAAATGGGCGTTTTTCTAACAAGATACCCCCAAAGAATTAGGAGAAAATGCTAGAGCTAACACGATAAGCTGAGGTAGGTTCAAGAAAAAGCTAATGCCAATCTGATAGTCAATTAGATTCAGGGAAATTCCTATTGGAACTCATACAGCCTGGCAAGATCGCTGTAGGTCCGATCCATCGTTGAGATGGCACCTTCGGCCACGGGGAGGTTATCGAGCACCCTTAGGTCGCGACCTTTTCCCGCTGTAACCGCGATGCAAGCCGGATCATTCCGCGTGGCTCGATCAATGCGTGCATCTTCACTGCGGCCCCTGTCCGACGAAGTTCAGTCCAAGGACACGGGGACAAGCACAGGTCGATCGTTGTTGCATCTCAAGGCATACAGCTGCTGGTCGGGTAAGAGCCCAGGGTTCGTCATGGGAGAGCCGTTGTGCCGTGCGAATCAGGGTTTGGCCGAAGTCTGAAAAAGATGTGTCGATCTCTGCGCTCATATGCATCGGCCAGAGTAGAACGGGGTACAAAACCCCTAAAGCCGATGCGATAAAGCCTCCCTCGGTGGGAGTTTTGACAGGAGTCGATAGCAGGCAGACTTTTTCGACCGTCCATCTGAGCATGGGAGAAGTACCGGAACTGATCGAAGGGAGAAAAGCCTCTGGCCCGTCAATCACCTCAATAACGGCGGACGCAGCGGTTAAACACATGGCGTGGCAGAAAGATAGGAAAACGGTTTGAGTTGAAGGCATAGCGACCCTCCTGCAAGATACAGGAGGGTCGCAGTCCATAATGGCGGGACCCGTTCAAATTGCAAACGGATCAATTATGTTAAAGAGCCATTGTTCTCAACATCTTATGTCGTTGTGCGATTTTTTAGCCGGACAGCAGTGAACGCTTTTTTAAAGATTGAGCTGGTCGCTCGACAAGATACCAGGATACCAGGGCGAAAAAAAGGGTCAGGGCCGCGGCTAGCCAGACAACGGCGGGCCCTGCCCCTCCGGCGCGGGTGATTGCGTGAAGGACTGGGTAATGCCAGAGGTAAATACCGTACGATAAAGTCCCCAACCACACCAGAACTGGCGCGCTGAACAGGCGAGCCAACAGCGCATGGGGCCGACTCAGCAGGTCGAGTATAAGCACAGCTGTCGTCAGCGCAATTAAGGCATATTGCCACTGATAGAGAGCCGCTGTTTGCCAACGCGAGAGCACGGCCAGGGCCGCCAGAGTGAATAGGGCACAGGGCACCACAACCGGGGCCAGCAGGCGGGAGCGACCCCAGGCGTTGAGATAACCAGAGTGCCACAGACAGGCCAGAAGACAACCCGCCAGCAGCATATCGGCCCGCGTGTCAAACCCGTTATAGATCCGATTCCAACTTGCGCCCTGGTTCAGCAGATAAACCCGCCAACCCCAGGAGGCGCAAAACAATAAACCGACAAATATGCTGCGCAGGCGGTTGGAGAGTCGAAAAATCGCCAGCAACAACAACGGCCAAAGGACGTAGAACTGTTCTTCAATAGAGAGTGACCAGCAGTGCCCAAGGGTATAGGGGCGTCCCAGATCAAAAGCCCTGGTCCAATTGGCGGCATAAAACAGGGTGATCAATGCGTCTTGGATGTGCTGCAACCGTGCAACACTATCGGGAGCGATGCTGCAGAAGACAACCAGATAGACGAGCAGCAGCAGGAGTAAGGCAGGCAACAGTCGAAGAGTGCGGCGCAGGTAAAACTTCTTAAGACTGATGGTCCCATGTGCCTGGTATTCCTGAAGCAGAAGGACAGTAATAAGAAAACCACTCAGTACAAAAAAGATGTCAACACCGATGAACGAACCGGCAAAGCCCGGAACTTCGGCATGGAACAAGAAGACCAACAAAACGGCCAAACCACGCATACCATTGAGGGCCGGCAGGGTGCCGGTCAAACGGGGTGCATTTACTTGAGCAGGGGTCGATATCATGGCCATTTACTCCTCGACTGGCTACCGGACACTAATCTGCGGCGGAGCCTGCCTGCCGCTAGCCCTTGATCAACCCAGTTTCTCGCGCAGGGCATCGATCCGCTGCTCGCACTGCCGGTATTCCGGGCTCGATATGACTGTTTCATGCTCCTGCTGGTTGGAGAAAGCGAGGGTATTGTTGCTTGCTCTGTTATGGATATAGTCTCCAATATAGACGTCTTCTGCCAGACTGGCCCAATCGGTATTGTCGTCCGTAATCAGCTGCAGGGTCAGGAAATAATCTTCCAGAAACCGCTGATCATCATGATAGACGACGCGACTGAGGTCTAATTGAGACAGGTCGAGCAGAAAACTGTGCAGTGGCGCATGGTTACAGGCACGAAATTCTGCATACGAGTGACCATGGACAAATTCGCGCTTGCGACCCAGAAAAAGTCCCGACTTAGAATCATAGCTGGTTGAATAGACGCGACCAAAGGAAACGGCCTTTGTCGTCGTCCGCAGCCGATCGAGAAGCCAGCCATAGGCGTGAGGCATCAACAGGTCATCGTAATCAAGAAACGCGGCATAGCGGGTCGCAACCTGTCGCAGCGACTCATTAAGCATCTTTGAACGCAGATCACCGTCCCCCCCGGGGGACTGGTAAGAGACGACCCGCGGCTTACACCCGGCGGCCCAGGGTACCTGGCCGAGTAAGCGGTCGAGAGCGCCCAACTGTTTCGGGTCAAGATCCTGGGCAGCGATAAGCGGGACGACGGTACAATCCTGCTGCGCAGCCAAGCTGTAAAGAGCATTCTTCAAGAGATCGATATCACCGGACTTGTGATAGCGAATGATCGTGGTCACGGCCGGCAGCTTTTGCTGTGACAGCACAGACGGGTAGACAACAAAAGCATGAGCATCCGCACGCACTCTATAGTTCTTGTAGCCGTAACTTGCAGTCTTGACGGGCAGCAACAACAAGGCCGATTCATAGGCGGCAGAAGTGGTGACTGAGCCGTTAGCAGTCGCTTCGACCAGTGGAGCGTGACGATCATAAGTATTGGATACAATAACGGAACTAGGTGCATGGCAAGCCGCGCACAGCATTTTTTCGATAAGATCCGGTGCAAACAATGCGGGCCTTCGGAACTGCAGATCATAGTCAGGCTCTTTGTCGCTGACTGGTGACACCCTGGCCCCGAACTCACGGGGGATCTCATTGAGAAGGTCGATATGTTCGCTTTCAACCAGACAGCATCGGATGAAAGATGACTGGCCAAGGCAGGCCAGAAAACGCCGCCTTAGCCCAGGGTCGGTTTGCAGTTGATCAAGCACACCATCAGGAATGGAGATGCGCACCCGAAGAGTTGGAGCTACAGAAAGTACAGGATTAAGTTCAGACGCATAGTCAATGCCTGAGAGGCTCCGCCCGACAGAATTTAGATAACTGTACCCAAAGCGTGAGTCGGGTTCCAGATGAGCCCCTTCTGCCCACTCATTCCACGCGTTAACCAGGATGAAACGCTGGGCTTCTGGCAGTCGCTGCCGGGTATCGTCAATTGCAGTATCAAGCCACTGCGAAAATTTATCCGGGGTGCTGCCGTGAACCAAGTAGGCCGCGTCTCCGTAGCGCGCGGTGTTATCCCAGGTTGGAATCAACGAACGGAACCAAGTAAAATCACCCGGCTGTTTTTGATTGCGATAGAAATCCGCAACCTCAGGATAAGGCAGTACACTACCACCTAAGGGCTGAAAGGCCGGAAGGCTATCTCTAATATCAGGGACAGCACCGTCGGTCCAGTCGTGCAGCACGCGTTCGACACCTGCATCCATGCCAAAGTCGCTGGGATCATTCGCCCCGCGGGTCAGAACTGCGACAACATAGGGAGGCTCAATCCCCTGGGCAACGCACTCTTGCTTCCAGATATCTAAATATTCTTCTGCATCCGGAATGGCAGTGGGTCGGTATACATATAACATCGGCCGGCCTTCGACACGAATATACCGCGGATCACAAAAGAACGGGATGAGATAGCGAATAAAATCCAGCGCATCTGCAGCTGAATAGTTCTGTCGCAGCAAAACCTCATCCTCGTTACCGTCCCAGCGCCGGGTCCAGTTTTCGTTGGCCCAGCAGAAGCAGAATGGCATTTCAATGTCGGGCGTGTCGAGCAGCATACGTGCCGGGTCTTCAAGTATCAGCTGACCCGAAAACCAGTAATGGTAGAAGACCTGGCCAAAAACTCCGGCTTGACGCATTAATTCGGCCTGGGTTCTGAGAATCTCGGGCCTGTCAAGCAGGTAATAACCGATATCCGAATGCGGGATGTGCTGCTGATAATGGTCTTCGAACAGTGGGGTAGCGGCCCGCACCTTGGTCCATTCAGTAAATCCTTCACCGTGCCATAGGTCGTTTTCTGGAATCGGGTGGAACTGGGGCAGGTAATAGGCCAGTACCTTGATATCGCTGCAGACCCGAGACGAATAATCCTGCTGTTCTTCGTAGTAGCGATAGTCATGAATCGAATCGCCGCGATGCAGGCGATAGAAATCGCCTGCATGGTTACTGGAGAAAATCAGCAGCAAGCGTTCGAGGGCGTGAGCCAGGGTTCCATCAGCGGGGATCGGCTCCTGCGGAAAGTCGTTCCAACCGAGCGGCAACCGGAGAAACTCCTGCAACGCTTCGCCCCGAGCCCAAAACATCGACCCCTCTGGAAAATCGACGATTGGAAACATATCGATGGACAGGTGGGTGTGTTGTTCGAGGAGAATTTTCGCCAGCGCATGGTTGGCCCCCCACCCCGATCGGTCCTTGAGGATCTGAGTTTGCCCTTCGGGATATACCACCTTGGCTCTATTCTGAAGCAGATCTAAAATCTCAGAGATTCGCCCGCCCTGGTTATTAGGTGGGCCGAGTATCAGATCAAGGATATCCCGGCACCAACTATCTAACTGGCCACAATGAGGACTTTTCTTTGTATGGATATGGGCAATAAATTGATAATCAGCTAATCGCTCGCCGAACTGGATGATGAGCGGGCCAATATCACGGCCGCGGTTCGGCACCGTCTCAACAACAAGCTCGCCAACCTTGGGGAGTGCAGTCCGTAGCCGAGCCTTCAGCTCAGCCGTCGGCAAGCCGTCAGGCACCGAGACAAAAAGGTCATAACAGCAAGGCATGGAACTCAGTCGCGAAACGAACTCATCGACCATCTCCGGGTAGTACAGGTGCAGGTGGATGGCGACGGAGAGGTTATCACAACAAGACGGGTTAACCTTGTCGCTTTGTGAATCAATATAGTAAGGAATAATCTTCAACCGGGGTGCACCAGACTCGGGGACAATTGGCGGCAGAGCCAGTCGCAGTGCGCCAAGATGGTTTCGACCGAGTCGCCGCCTAAGCCCACCTAGCCCTTCTCGACGAAATATGCGTACGGCCTTGCGAGCCGCCATAACGAACCCTCCGCGGTTTTTCACGATCTGCCGTAGATCACGAGTTCGTTGCCACTCAATTCTGCTATTATTAACCAGACTGCGTAGAGGTCGTGTAATCCGCCAACTGCGACTGGCATAAACTTCTGCGAGATGTTGCTGCAGGCGGACAATCTCCTGGTCGCGTTGCGCAATCTCCTGGTCGCGTTGCGCAATCTCCTGGTC
>SDWN01000825.1 GCA_004195305.1 Neptunomonas sp.
ATGGCATCGCTAATATCGATCTTATCCGCACCTATCCGCACCTATCCGCACCTATCCGCACCTATCTGGGCCTAATCTGTCTTGGCAAAAGTGATTTCGAAGCGGTTGAGCAGGCTCGGCACGATCCTTTCTTCAAAGCCGCCTTAGGGATAAAACAATCGGTGTCATCAGCCCGTCTACGGCAACGTTTTGATGAGGATTCTCGCGCCCTGATTCCCTTGCTGGATGCCGCCAGTGTCGAGTTTTTGCAGAACGCGCAGATCCCGATCAGCGCACTGTCTACCGGGCATGTACCGCTGGATATTTCTGCAACACCGTCCCGCTGAGACTATTGGGTACACATCCGAAGCTCAAGCTTGCGGGCCGGTATCGCAGAACACTAAGACTTTCCGGTCATCAGTACTGACAGTACCACTGCGCCACATCATGAAACATTTTCAAGGAATGCTTGGTGGCTGTATCGACACTACTGACATCTAGGACGGACCAATATTCGAGTAGGTTTTTGCTCTTCACTTCGGGAAGCGAACATCTCTGAAGCAACTATTTGCTAACGACCCCTTCACTTCCTGTGATATAGCCGAATAAGAAGGCGTTCACTAGTGTGTATCCCAGTCACCGCCCAGTGCCAAATGCAGGTTTACTCGCTGTTCAAGCAGCAAGCGCTGAACTACTAGTAAGTTGCTTGTTGCACCATCTACGCGCTGCTGGAGCGCAAGCAAATCAAGCAAGGCAATTTCGCCTTCTTGGTAGCGCAGCTTGGCGATTTGGTAGGCGGCATTGGCTTGTGTTTTAGCCGTATTTAATTCGTTCTCCCTCGTCGCCAGAACACTGCCATGATCCAGCGCTTTTTCAACTTGACCGAAGGCGTCCAGCGCCGTTTTTCCATAGTTGGCCAGCGTTTGTTTCTGCTCAGCAGTGACGATCTCCACTTGTGCCTGGCGCCTTCCTCCATCGAAGACTGGAGCCAGCAAGTTGGCACCTAATTGCCAGATTGCATTTTGTGGATTCAACACCTCTGACAGCGAAGCAGAGGAACTGCCAATATTGGAGGTAAGACTCAAAGATGGCAGCCGTGCGGCTTTTGCTTCCTCTAAACGATTAAAAGCGGCAGCTACACGTCGCTCCGCTACCACTAAGTCTGGACGGCGTTCCAGTAGCTCCGAGGGCACTCCGAGTGGAGGTGCTGCAGGTACGCTTGGCAGCGAGTCCCGTAACGCTAGCTCGGCACCAGGGTAACGACCGAGCAGAATTTCCAATGCCCGAATCGCATCACGCTCGCCCCCTTCTAGAGTGGCTAATTGCTCACGTACCGAGGCTCGATCAGATCTTGCCAATGCCAGATCCTGCGCCGATACTAAACCGTTGTTGTAACGCACTTGAACTATACGCAGGGTTTCTTTAAGAGATGCTAGCCGTCTCATGACAACCTTGGCCTGCAGCTTCGTTTCGATTGCGATCAGGTAGGCCTTTGTCGTGTTGGCGGCCAACGAGTGCTGAGCAAAACGATAATCAGCCTTGGCTGCTTGAGCACTTGCGTCAGCAGCTTTAGAGCCAGCACTGATTCGTCCCCAGATATCCGCCTCCCAACTGGCTTGGAGGTTTACACTTTGGTTGCTGGATTCGGGTGTTGTGCTGCGAACACCTCCGGAACGCCCCCCTCCCAGTGCAACGTTAACGCTTGGGGACAACGCAGAGCCAGCCTGCGCGGCTAGTGCAAGAGCGCGCTCGACATTTGCAGCGGCTGCCCGTAAATCCTGATTATTGGCTTGAGCCTCTTCCACCAGTTTGATCAGGGTCTGATCGTTGAAGGAGTGAATCCAGCCAACTTGGACCTTTTCGCTGTCGGTGCCTTGTTTCCAATGCACTGGCAGTTCGGGGGCTTCGGCTCTAACGGAAGCTTCCATGGCCGGTTTGGTAGAAGAGGTAGAGCAGGCACTCAGCAAAAAGCATAACGCCACAATAGAGAAAGGTAACTTAAGCGCGGGCACTATCAGTTTCTCCAGCGTTGATATTAAAGAATACCGCGTACAGTACGGGGACGATGATCAACGTCAGCAGGGTGGCAAAGCTCAGGCCAAAGACCAGAACCACCGACATCGATTGGAAAAAGGGGTCGAAGAATAATGGAATCACCCCTAACACGGTGGTCAATGCGCCCATCATAACCGGCCGCATGCGGCTGATGGCAGCGTCAACCACAGCATCGTAGCGAGGCTTACCGTCGCCAATTTCAAAATCTATCTGATCCACCAACACGATGGCATTTTTGATCAGCAAACCGGACAGCGATAGCAATCCAAGAATCCCCATAAACTCCAGCGGCATTCGGGTGGTGACTAGCCCCAGTACGACGCCAATCAACGCCAGCGGCACAACGAGCCAAATCACCAAGGGCTGACGTACCGTGCCAAACAACACGAACACGATAATCACCATAGCCATCAATCCCAGCGGGATCGTTGACGCCAGGTTCTCGTTCGATTCCAGCGCGTCACCGTACTCACCGCCCCATTCCAGGCTGTAACCATCAGCCAGCGGAATCGCTTCGATGGCTGGCCGAATCCGGCTGTGGAGTTGGGACGCCAGTTCACCGGGGTTGGGGTCTGATTGCGCTTTGATGGTCCAGATTCGATTTTCACGGAGCACTTGGCCGTCGCGCCAAACCGTTCGGAATCCATCGGTGATTTGCGTAATAGGGATTCTATTTCCCGTTGCGCTACTGAGTACTTGGATGTCCTTGATATCGGCATAACCCATTCGCTCAGCGGCGGGTGCACGTGAAATGATCGGAATCAGATCATCCCTTTCGCGATACTGCCCCACCTGACGACCGGTGAAATTGGTCTCCAGCGCCAAGGCTAGATCTTCACGTGATACGGCAGCGCGGCGCGCTTTGCTGGCGGAATAGATCGGTTCAATCACGCTGACTTGTTGGCGCCAGTTGTCCTTAATCGACAATGCCCTGCCATCGGCGACCATGATCGCTTTGGCTTCCTCGGCCAAGCGGCGTAATTCGGCGGGATTGGGTCCCTTGAAGACCGCTTCTATCTTCGACCCGCCACCTGGACCGAGCACAAAGCGCCATACTTTGGACTGCGAATTCGGAAAGTTGTCGTTAATGAAACCTTGTATCTTGGGCATCAATCCTTCAATGACGCGATAGTCATCAACCCGCACCAGTAACTGAGCATAGGCCGAGTTGGTGGATTCTGGTCCGTAGATAAGCATGTAGCGTAATCCGCCAGCGCCAATAGAGGTCTGCACGGCATTGACGCCTTCAAGCTGGCTCACAAAATTTTCAACCTGCTCGATATCTAACTGGGTGCGTGCGATATCGGTCCCTTGCGGTAACCAATAATCAACCACGATTTGCGGCGTAGTCGATGCGGGGAAAAATCCAGACTTAACAAACTGGAAACCCCATACCGACATACCAAACATCAACACTACCCCACCCACCGTCAGCCAGCGCCAGCGCAGTGCCGTATGGATTAATTGCTTGTAGCCCCGGTAAAAAACGTTGTTCCCAGAGTTGTTTTCCGTGCTAACCGGCTGCGCCTTGAACAGCCAATAGCAGAATAGCGGCGTCAAGGTAACGGCAAACAGCCAACTAAAGAGCAAGGCGATCAGAATCACCCAGAACAGGTGTCCGGTGAACTCGGCGGTATCACCAGGTGCAAAACCAATAGGCGCAAACGCGATACACCCCACCAACGTTCCGCCGAGTAGCGGCCACTTTGTCTGGCTGACGATCTCTTTAGCAATATCCAGTTTACTGCGACCACGCTGCACACCCACCAAAATACCGTCGGTAACCACGATCGCGTTATCCACCATCATGCCCAAAGCGATAATCAACGCGCCAAGTGAGATTCTGTGCATCGGAATCCCAGCCAAGTCCATCGTCGCCAAGGTTGCAAAGATGGTCAGCAGCAGGATGCAGCCTATCACTCCAGCAGACTTGGCCCCCATGAACACAAACAGCGTAATTACCACGATGGCCAGCGCCGCAAGCACGTTAAGGACAAAGTTTTGCACCGAAGCCTCTACGGTTTTGCCCTGATGGTAGAACTCATGCAGCTCGATACCCAGTGGTCTACGGCTCTCTGCCTCGGCAATCCGGACAGCCACGGCGTCTCCGACTTTGACGACATTACCGCCGAGGACATTGGAAACACCTAAGGCAATTGCAGGTTGTCCATTGAAACGATGCAGCTTCTCAGCCGGTGTCTGGTAACCTCGCCAGACGTGGGCGATATCTTTCAAGTAAACAATTTTTCCGTCAGGTGACGCTGTGATTAGCAGGTTTTGAACGGCTTCAATTGTATTGATGTCACCGGTTGGGTCGATTACCAGGCGCTGATCACCGACCTTGATATTACCGGCTGAGAGCACCTGGTTTTGCCCGGTTAAAATTTGATAAATGTTGTTGATAGATACACCGAGAGTCGCCGAATTTTGACGCGATATCTCCACAAAAATGGCTTCTTTGAGCACCCCGCCCAAAGCCACTTTGGCGACACCATCGACTTGCAAAATCTCACTTTGAAGCTGCTTTGCGTAACGTCTTAACTCTACCGGGCTATAACCCTCGCCAGTCACAAAGTAGTAAAGCCCGTACACATCTCCAAAATCATCTACCACTATCGGCGTCTGTACACCCTGCGGTAACGAGCCCTCGGTATCTTTTATCTTATTCCGCAGCTTGCCCCAAATGATCTGAAGCTCCTGTTTCGTGCGGGAGAAGTCATATTTAATCTCTACGATAATTTCCGAAACCCCGTCCGAAGAAACGGATTTAACGACATCCACCTCCTGCATCTGCTGGATCGCGCGTTCTAGGGTTTCAGTGACCTCCTCAGCCACTTCGGCCGGGCTAGCGCCTGGGTAGCGGGTAATAACCTGAGCACTGCGGATGGTAAAATCAGGGTCCTCTAGACGAGGCATATCTTTATAGGCGGACCAGCCACCCAGCAGTGTCAGCAAGATAACTATTACGCTGAGCACTTGGTTTCTGATCGTAAATTCGGCGAAGTTCATATCGTGATCTCAATAAATCAGGGTGACTAACTCATCCAGCGTTACCTGCAATAGCAGGTAGCTAGTCTGTCCAGGGGCGCACTTCCACCCCTTCTGATAGATAGGCAGCACCTGCCGTTACGATAGATTCTCCCGCACTGAGGCCATCCGTAATCACCAGCGTTTCCCCGATACCCTGTTGCACGGTAATAAGCCGCTTGTTGACACGCATGCTTTCACTATCCACTACCCAAACAAATTGCTGCTGACCTTCGCTCATGACCGCGGCCAGCGGTACGGCAATATGAGGTATTAGAGAATTCACCGTTTTATCGGAAGATTTGAGCTCTACAGTGGCGTTCATACCCGGAAGAATCAGCTGGTTTTCGGGCGCTTCAAACCCAAATGAAATGGCGTAGGTCTGTGAAACGGCATCGGCTTCAAGTACTGCCGACACGAACGTTGCGGGGATCGGTGCACTTGGGGCTCCATCCAGAATAACTAAAGCGCCTTCCTCCTGCCGAGTCGGAGTTGCCGCAATCACGCTGGCAGGCAAGTTAATGGTGGCCTCCCAGCCTTTGTTCCCCATCAAAGCGACGACCTGTGTACCCGGTTGAATGTTTTGATGTTGTTTAACGGGAACCTTAACGATCACGCCGTCATAGGGGGCTTTGAGTACGCTATCGCCCAGAGATTTATTGGCGATATCGAGTAGGACTTGCGCCGAATCACGCGCTGATCTGCGTTGTTCCAACTCCTGCTTCGCGATGGCATTACGTTTAGCAAGCCGAGCAGCACGCTGATACTCCTGCTCGGCGAGATCAAACTGCGACTTAGCAGCCTTAACATCACTCATAAAGTTGCGCGGGTCCAACCGGGCGATCAACTGGCCTTTTTTGACTATTTGAGATTCGGTTACCGGCAGTTCTATAAGTAACCCGCCGACCTGAAAAGCCAGCTCTGAATGCATAGCGGCTTCAATAAACGCAGGGTAACGCGAAATTTCAAGCTTGTCGGCGGTCTCAAGGGTCACGATCTTGGCGGGACGGACTGCCGGTTCGGTGAGCCCTGGAGCCTCCTGCTCGCACCCGGAAAGCAGCAGTAATACTAGAGGGATCGCGCAGAGCTTAGTGATTTCTTTTACAGACATGTTGGGCACTCTTGCATCGTCGATACGGTAAATGTTTGGTACATCAGCAATGGAGTTTTCTACGATGAATAGAAAACTACCTAGCTACCTGTTTTGACTTAGGTTAGACCTTACTGGTCGAATGATTAAACATAGCATCAAAGACTATGATGATATATGTCTCCTTCTCCTTCTGGGTAATAATCCCCGATTATCCGGTGAACTATCTCCTCCTCCTTGGCTTTATACGCCAATACTGTGCTCCAGGTTGGGGATATAATTCGCCAGCCATCTTCAGCGTTCACAATCTGCCCGACCTTGATGGGACCGTCACCTTGCTTGCAGATCACGCCGTCATGCTCCCTGATTTCGGCATCAGGAT
>SDWN01000113.1 GCA_004195305.1 Neptunomonas sp.
AGTTGTTTAAAAAAAAAGCGCATCCATTGATGCGCCCTTTCATTTGACGGAACGAACAGGATTAAAACCCGCAGCCCCCAGCGTGACACGCCTTTATTCTAACCGAATAGACGACCACCCCTGTACAATTTTGTTATAACAGACAAAAAAACAGGCACCAGACCAATAGTTAATTCACTGCATCCTTCAGAGCTTTACCCGCTTTAAACGCCGGTACAGTAGCAGCAGCAATCTCGATCGGGTTACCTGTCTGTGGATTACGACCCGTGCGCGCAGCACGCTGCTTGACAGAAAACGTGCCGAAACCAACCAGCGCTACGCTGTCGTTATCCTTCAACGCACCGGTAACAGCGTCTAGCGCCGCATCCAAAGCGCGGCCTGCAGACGCTTTAGACAGATCTGCAGAAGTAGCTATCGCATCAATTAACTCAGACTTATTCACTCAGCTTCCCCTTCTTAAAAATATTTTTTGTTTTGCACCTATGCCCAGTAGCACTCGCTCGACGCACTTTATACCAACTGGTCAAAACCACTGTCAAGCGACTAAACCAACAAAAGGCGCGGTCTTCCAGCCTAATGAGTACTTATTTGACCTCGCCCAGTCTTAGTGGCTTTTTTCTTTTCTGGCAGCTCTTTTTCCACTTGACTCTCGAGCGGTTTAGGCAGACTTGCCAAAGCAATAGCCAACACCTCGTCGATCCACTTTACCGCCTTAATCTCGATCTCTTGTTTAATATTGTCTGGAATTTCCTTCAGGTCACGCAGATTCTCAGCGGGGATGATCACCGTTTTGATACCACTGCGATGCGCCGCAAGCAGCTTTTCTTTAAGCCCACCAATCGGTAACACCTGACCACGGAGGGTGATTTCGCCGGTCATTGCCACATCAGAGCGCACCGGAATGCCGGTTAATGCGGAGACAAGCGCCGTACACATACCAATACCGGCACTAGGCCCATCTTTCGGCGTCGCCCCTTCAGGGACATGAATATGGATATCGTGCTTTTCATGAAAATCTGATGCGATACCCAGCGCAGCTGCACGACTGCGAACCACAGTCAACGCCGCCTGAATCGATTCCTTCATCACATCTCCGAGCGACCCGGTATGAACCTGGCGCCCCTTGCCAGGCACCACCGCTGATTCGATGGAAAGAATCTCACCGCCGACCTGGGTCCAGGCAAGCCCCGTTACCTGGCCAACCACATCCTTATCTTCCGCCATCCCGAAACTGAATTTGCGCACTCCGCTGTAGTGCTCTAAATCATCCACATCAATGATTTTGGAGTCACCAGAAAGCTGACCAAGCACCTTCTCTTTCACCACTTTACGCAGCACCTTGGCAATCTCACGTTCCAAACTGCGCACCCCCGCTTCGCGGGTGTAATAGCGCACAATATCGCGGACAGACTCCTCAGTAAGGATCGCCTCATCCGCCTTGAGCCCATTGGTCTTAATCTGCTTGGGCAGCAGATAACGCTCTGCAATCTTGACCTTTTCATCCTCGGTATAACCCGGGATACGGATGATTTCCATACGGTCCAATAATGGGCCGGGGATATTCATCGAATTGGAGGTACAGACAAACATCACATCCGAGAGATCATAATCAACCTCGAGGTAATGATCGTTGAAGGTATGATTCTGCTCGGGGTCAAGAACCTCCAACAATGCCGACGCCGGATCACCGCGCTGATCCATACCCATCTTGTCGATCTCATCGAGGAGAAACAATGGGTTCTTAACGCCGACCTTAGAGATTTTTTGCAACAACTTACCCGGCATGGAGCCGATATAGGTCCGTCGATGACCGCGAATCTCTGCTTCATCACGCACGCCACCCAGCGCCATACGCACATACTTTCGATTAGTCGCACGCGCGATAGACTGACCCAATGAGGTCTTACCCACCCCGGGCGGCCCAACCAGACAGAGCACAGGCCCCTTGAGCTTACGCACCCGCTGCTGCACCGCGAGGTACTCAAGAATACGCTCCTTGACCTCTTCCAGGCCGTAATGATCGGCGTCCAGCACCAGCTCCGCTTTGGCCAGATCGTGACGCACCTTGCTCCGCTTATTCCAGGGCAGACTCACCATCCAGTCGATATAACTGCGCACCACCGTCGCCTCGGCAGACATCGGCGACATCATTTTCAACTTGTTATATTCATTAACAGCCTTATCCTTGGCCTCTTTAGACATACCCACTTCATCGATGCGCTGACGCAGCTGCTCGATCTCATTGGGGCTACCACCCTCATCCAGATCGCCCATCTCTTTCTGGATCGCCTTCATCTGCTCGTTGAGATAATACTCGCGCTGGCTCTTCTCCATCTGCTTCTTGACCCGGCCACGGATCCGTTTTTCAACGTTAACCAGGTCGATTTCCGACTCCATCAACGCCATCAAGCGCTCAAGCCGATCGCGAGTATCGGTCATCTCGAGAAGATTCTGCTTCTCATCTAATTTCGCCGTGACATGGGCAGCAATGGTATCACCCAGGCGAAGTGGATTTTCGATGGCCGCCAGCGACGCCAAGACCTCCGAAGGGATTTTTTTGTTGAGCTGAACGTACTGCTCAAACTGTGACAGCACCGTACGAACAAAAACCTCACCCTCCTCACCCAGATCAGTGACGGGCAGCTCCTGATAGGTTGCCATCCAACCATTATCTGTTTCGGATACCGCATCTATCGAGGCACGATACGCGCCCTCAACCAGAACTTTAACCGTACCATCGGGGAGTTTCAGCAACTGCAAAATATTAGCCACAGTACCGATTGAAAAAACATCCGCAGCGCCGGGCTCATCGACAGACGCATTTTTCTGCGCTACCAGCAGTATTTGTTTGCCCCCTTCCATCGCCAGCTCCAACGCCTGGATCGACTTCTCACGCCCAACGAAAAGCGGAATAACCATGTAGGGATAAACCACCACATCACGCAGAGGCAGCAGTGGCAATTCTAGAGCGGTGGAACTTTCTGACGAGTGATCAAGACCCATATGCAACGCCTCTGAACATTAAAACCCGAGCCACAGCCAGACCCGGGCGGGTGAAAACACAACAATAACAAGCTGCAACGAAACAATGATGGGGGCGTCAGACTCATTTACAAGTCTGCAGAACAACATCCGACAACAAAAAGGGCCGTTGCGGCCCTTTTATCAGAAATCCCTATTCGCTGGACGCGGCACTCGCAGGCTCCGCATTAGCATAGATCATCAGCGGTTCAGATTCCGCATCAATTACGCCTTCGTCAATCACCACCTTGCTGACATTTTCCAGTGACGGCAATTTAAACATGATATCCAGCAGCGCCGATTCCATAATCGACCTCAAACCACGAGCACCGGTCTTGTGCTCCATCGCTTTCTTAGCGATAGCCTTGAGTGAATCCTCGCGAAAATCGACCTCAACCCCTTCCATCTCGAAGAGCTTATGGTACTGGCGTGTCAGCGCATTCTTAGGCTCGGTCAGAATCTGCAACAACGCCTCCTCATCCAGCTCAGTCAGCGTCGCAATCATGGGTAAGCGACCAACAAACTCAGGAATCAGACCATATTTAACCAGGTCTTCGGCTTCAACACTCAGCAGCGTTTCACCAACACTCTTACCACTCTCCTTAGAGCGTACCGCTGCGGAGAAACCGATACTGCTCTGCTCGGAACGCGCTTCAATCACCTTCTCCAGGCCCGCAAAAGCCCCTCCGCAGATAAACAGTATGCTTGAGGTATCGACCTGCAAAAACTCCTGCTGCGGATGCTTACGACCACCCTGAGGGGGAACGGAGGCCACCGTGCCTTCTATCAGCTTCAACAGTGCCTGCTGCACCCCTTCACCCGAAACATCCCGGGTAATAGACGGATTATCAGACTTTCGCGAAATCTTATCGATCTCATCGATGTAGACAATGCCCATCTGAGCCTTTTCAACATCATAGTCGCATTTCTGCAGCAACTTCTGGATGATATTTTCGACATCTTCACCCACATAACCCGCTTCAGTAAGCGTCGTCGCATCGGCAATAGTGAAAGGGACATTCAGCAACCGCGCCAGCGTCTGAGCCAACAGCGTCTTACCGCTACCGGTAGGCCCGATCAGCAGAATATTACTCTTGCCCAGCTCGACATCATCCTGAGCGCTTTGATAACGCAATCGTTTGTAATGGTTGTACACCGCTACCGCAAGGACCTTTTTAGCCTTTTCCTGACCGATAACGTATTCATCAAGGGTCAGCTTGATCTCCTGCGGCGTTGGCAGCTGATCACCAGCCTCCTCGGAGCTGGCCTCCTGCACCTCTTCACTGATGATATCGTTACAGAGATCGACACACTCATCACAGATAAAGACGGACGGGCCTGCAATCAGCTTGCGTACCTCATCTTGGCTTTTGCCACAGAACGAGCAGTACAGCAACTTGCCATCACCACCCTTACCGGTCAGATCCTCAGACATTAAACTTCCTCACAACAACCAACGGGCACACATCTCGCGATCAAATACCGATGCATACCGAAATTTTTAACAACAATACGGATTATATTAGCGTGCTACTCGCTAACCCGCTTGTCAACAAGCGCATCAATCAGGCCATATTTAACCGCCGTGGCGCCATCCATAAAGTTATCGCGCTCCGTATCCTGGGCGATCGTCTCAATATTTTGACCTGTATGACCCGCAAGAATTCGGTTTAACTTCTCACGAATGGTCAAAATCTCGCGGGTATGAATCTCAATATCACTCGCCTGGCCCTGATAGCCGCCTAGCGGTTGATGAATCATCATCCGCGAGTTCGGCAGACAATAGCGTTTCCCTTTAGCCCCGCCAGCCAACAGCAACGCACCCATACTGGCTGCTTGACCCAGACACATGGTACTGACGTTCGGCTTAATAAACTGCATGGTGTCATAGATCGCAAGCCCTGCAGTGACCGAACCACCGGGAGAGTTGATATACAGATGAATATCTTTATCTGGATTCTCTGACTCGAGGAATAACAGCTGCGCCACCACAAGGTTAGCCATGTGATCCTCCACCTGCCCCACCAGGAATATCACTCGCTCCTTCAATAACCGCGAAAAGATATCGTACGACCGCTCGCCACGCGCCGTCTGCTCAACCACCATCGGCACCAGAGCCGATGAAGTAACGATGCCGCTACCGCCGAAAATATCGTTCTGCATAGTCTGTCCTTACTGTTGTTCTGCCATCTCCAGGCGCTGCTCACTCACGCTGCACAAAACCTGAAATGCTAAAAACGGCAGACGGCGGTTAGGCCGACTACCGTTTATATAGATATCAACCGTGTCGATTCCGGTCAATGACTAATATCGCTAAGTTACTCTGCGGCCTCAGCCGTTTCTTCAGTGTCTACGGCCTCACTCGCAGGCTTGATCGCATCCTGATAGCCTACCGAGATCTCGGTAATAGTCGCCTGTGAAACTAACAGATCAACCACCTGATCTTCAAGCACCAGCGCCTCAACCTGAGCCAACTGCTCTGAATTACTGTAATAATAGTCGATCACTTCCTGAGGCTGCTGATAGGTCTCAGCCATCTCTTCAACTGTACTACGGACGCGCTCAGCATCGACTTTCAAGCCACTGGTCTGAATCAACTCACCCACTAACAAACCAATAGCGACACGGCGCTTGGCCTGCTCAGAAAACAGCTCTGCCGGAAGCGCGCTGGCATCGATACCCGAACCACCACCGAACTGCTGTACTGCCTGCTGGCGCAAACGGTCGATCTCACCGTCTGCCAGCGCGCTAGGCACGTCAATCTGATTGATCCCAACCAGCTCATTGAGAACCGTATTTTTTAGCTTGGCATGCAGCGCCTGCTTAACTTCACGCTCCATATTCTTGCTAATCTCGACCTTAAACCCTTCAACATCGGTCTCATCGATACCAAACTTGGCAAAGAACTCAGCGCTCAGCTCGGGTAACTCAGGTGCAGAAACGCTGTTCACTTTGACTTTAAAGCTAACAGCCTGGCCGGCAAGATCTTCAGAGTGATACGCCTCAGGGAAACTCAGATCGAGATCCAACTCCGCACCAGCAGCCTGACCGATCAAGCCATCTTCAAAGCCCGGAATCATGCTATTGGAGCCCAGCACCAACTCGTGCCCGGATGCGCTGCCGCCTTCAAAAGCGACGCCCGCTTTAAAACCTTCAAAATCGATGTTAACCCGATCGCCGTCCGCTGCAGCTCGCTCAACCAGACTCCAGTTGGACTGCTGCTTACGCAGCGTCTCAATCATTTCATCGACGTCTGCCTCAGTGACTGCAGAGGTTTCTTTAGTTACTTCAACCGCACTGAAGTCGGCCAGCTCAATAACCGGGTACACTTCAAACGTCGCTACGAATTGAAAATCCTCACCCTCAGCTGCCTGCTTAGGCTCAATACTAGGGCCACCCGCTGGCTTCAACTTCTCCTGCGTGACCGCCTCATAGAAGGAACTCTGAATCACCTCTGTCTCTTATACACATCT
>SDWN01000120.1 GCA_004195305.1 Neptunomonas sp.
TGCTTTCCGCCAGCTGTTCGGCAAGCTCGCGGGTCGGCGTCAAAATCAACGCGCGCGGAGCGCATGAGACGGTTTGTTGCGGGCGGTCGTGCATCTGCTGCAGAATCGGGAGCGCGAACGCGGCGGTCTTTCCGGTTCCGGTCTGGGCGTTAGCCAGCAGGTCTTTGCCACGCCGAGCCGAGACTATCGCCCGCTCTTGAATCGGGGTCATCTGGCTGTAGCCACAGGCATCGATGGCTTTCTGAAGCTCGGGAGCCAGGTCTAAAGATGAAAATATCATGGTAAATCCTCTGTAGATCGAGCTACAGCCAAAAACGGAGCGCGAATTATAGAGGAATTTGCGCAGCCTGGTGTGATTGATTACAGTTCTCTGATCGCGACCCGATACTGACGGCTATTTAAAGATACAATGTTTAGGCGCTATTTTGCAGATCCAGTCTCGGTGGTATCAGCAACTGACTTCTATACTAGAACATATAAGATAACGTTTTTTCTCAGGGAACAGAGGAGACTCATTCATGCCATGCAAAACCCTTGGATGTCAGGGCAATTACGATTTTGAACACGTCGCGGTGATGGCGAAAAAACGATTTATCGAGGGTATCGATACCATCACCCTGATGCAGGAAGCCAAGACCGAGCGGGAAAAAGAGGAGATCGTGCTCATTGCCCTTCTCAATATCGAGGATGAGCAGATCAAGCAGATCCAACTCGCCTGCCCTCACCAACTCTCCTGTCACGTGGTCGACTGTCGGCAACGCTTAAAGCGGTTACTTGAACCACTGCTTAAACGACCTTGCCAGCCCCCTGCCAATCACCGTGATTAGGCAGGGGCTATGTCGATAAGGGTTATAGCTCGGCGTTGTGATAGATATTCTGAACATCATCGACGTCATTCAGCATCTCTATGAACTTATCGAACATCGGCATATCTTCTTCTGAGATGGGCGTACTACTCTGGGGCAGAAACTGAATCTCATCGACCTCATAATCAATCTCGCCGAACGCCTCGGCCAGCGAAGTCTTCGCCTTAAAGTAATCCGTATGGGGAGCGAAAACGGTAATCAAACCTGCATCACTTTCGATGTCAGCCACATCGACGTCACCCATCATCAAGGCTTCCAGCACCGCTTCTTCGTCATCATGCTTAAAAACCAGGATAGCATTGTGATCAAACATATGACTGACACTGCCCTGGGTGCCGATCTTACATTTGGTTTTGGTAAAGCATAGACGCACGTCACCAAAGGTACGATTAGCGTTATCCGTGAGACATTCAATCATCACCATGCAGTTACCCGGACCGTAGCCCTCATAGCGGGCCACCGAGAAATCCTCGCCGCCGCCACCTTTGGCTTTGTCGATCGCCTTTTCGATAACGTGAGTTGGCACCTGATCTTTTTTGGCCCGCTCTATCAGGCCCCGTAACGCCAAGTTGCCATCGGGCTCTACGCCACCGGCTTTGGCGCAGACATAAATCTCGCGCCCGTACTTGCTGTAAACTTTGGCTTTGGCATCTGCCGTTTTAGCCATCGATTCTTTACGGTTTTGGTAGGCTCTGCCCATGACGCTGCCCCATTGTAAATGATAAAAACGAGGATTTTACTAGAGCAGCAGAGTCAGGTCTCCTGTTTACGTCTTTTAAACCCATATATCTACGACTTCGACAGATCTGCACCTCAATAGCTTATATAATGACCGACAGCTCCCCGCCACCGCCATCAGGACAAACGCATGAGTGAACAACAGCCCGACAATCCGCTACATGGCTTAACCCTGGAAACCATCGTCAACAGCCTGGTGACTGAGTATGGCTGGGAGGAGCTGGGCAGCCGAATCAAGGTCCGCTGCTTTAACAGCGATCCGTCGGTCAAGTCCAGCCTCAAATTTTTACGCAAAACCCCCTGGGCAAGAACCGCAGTCGAGCAGCTGTACATCGCCAGCCAGCATAAGCCTGCTCAAAATTCAGTCTGGGGGAAGTGGCAGAAAAACCACTCCAGCTGACCTGGACCCACCTATTACGCCCCGGTAGAGGGTCGGCTCCAGATATACAACATCCCAGCGAACACCACTACGGCGCCCGACAGATCGACCCACAAAGGCAGCTGCTTAAAAAACAACGTATAACTACCCATGATCATCATCATACCGCTGGCAAGATACTTGATTCGCAGCGGAATCATCCCGTATTGCTCCCAGCCTCTGATGAGAGGCCCAAATAAGCGCTGATTCAGCAACAACCGATGAAAGCGAGACGAACTACGGGAGAAACAGACCGCCGCTAAGAGCACAAACGGCGTGGTCGGCAGCAACGGCAACACCACACCGACCACCGCCAACAGCAGACAACAGACTCCTAAGCCAAACAAGAGGGATCGACGCAGCATGCAGACCCTTGAAAATCAGATTTTTAGCAACCTGTCGCTTAGCCGAGCATCACCCCAAAGCCCGTACACTACAAACCCAGCCCGGATATTTCACAAAGGCGCTAAAAGCAGACCCGTAACACCGATGTTTACTAAACATCTGGCGTACATTAGAAAGTTACACTTTGTAACCGATATTGCTGATTTTTTCAGTGACTCGCATGGGTCTTCGACCCATTCTGACGCATCCTTGCGCCGCCTATTAACCCGCTGGGTTAATTAACAACCATCGGCTAAAAAACCCAGTCTAAACCCTTAGCACCTTAGCCGCTAACGACTTGCGCGAGGCTGGTGACCCCGAGCATTCTCGCCTGATCGCTGGCCATCACGATGACCTACCCTTGGTTTCTTTGGCTTTTTGGGACTGTGTGCGCGTTGATTCAGGCGCGACTCGGGGACATCATGAACCGGCTTAAAGCCCTCAATCAGCTTCCGGGTTAGCAGCGCCTTAGTCAGCCGTTCGATATCAAACAGCTGCTTGGTTTCATCTTCGCTAACCAAAGAGACCGCCTGCCCCGTCGCGCCCGCTCGACCGGTTCGACCGATGCGATGGATATAATCTTCGGGCACATTGGGTAGTTCAAAGTTGACCACCTGCGGCAACTGATCGATATCCAACCCACGCGCCGCGATATCGGTCGCGACCAACACCCGCACCTTGCCGCTCTTAAATTCGGCCAACGCCTTAGTACGCGCGCCCTGGCTCTTGTTGCCATGGATCGCGGCGGCATTAATCCCTTGCGCGTCCAACTGCTTGGTCAGCCGGTTAGCCCCGTGTTTAGTCCGGGTAAAGACCAGCACCTGTTGCCAGTCGTTATCCAGGATCAGCTTCGTCAATACCGCTGGCTTCTGATTTTTATCGACAGTGCAGATCCACTGCTCTACAGTCGTCGCGGTGGTATTGCGCGGACTCACCGAAATCTCGACCGGGTCATTAACCAGCCCCTTGGCAAGGGTCCGAATCTCACCGGAGAAGGTGGCCGAAAACATCAGGTTCTGGCGCTTTTTAGGCAGCACTGCGAGAATTTTCTTAATGTCGTGAATAAAGCCCATATCCAGCATGCGATCGGCCTCGTCCAGAATCAACACCTCAAGATGGTCAAAGCGGACCGCCCGCTGGTTGTATAGATCCAACAACCGACCCGGTGTTGCCACCAAAACATCGACACCCTGGCGCAACTTCATCATCTGCGGGTTAATCTTCACCCCGCCAAAAACCACAGTAGAGTTCAGCGGCAAATTTTTACCATACAGGGTGACGCTCTCACTGACCTGCGCCGCCAATTCGCGGGTCGGAGTCAGGACCAGCGCCCGAGCCTGGTTGGATTTCGCGCGAGGCCCTTTCGACAGCAACTCCAACAACGGCAAAGTAAAGCCGGCTGTTTTGCCGGTACCGGTCTGGGCGGCCGCCATCACATCCTTGCCATCGAGAATGGCGGGGATCGCCTGGGCCTGAATCGGCGACGGCGTTTCATAGCCTTTTTCTGCAACAGCTTCAAGGATCGGGGCGGATAAGCCCAGGGAGGCAAAACTCATAAGAAATTCTCTGGATACAACGTAGGACTGACAGGCGCTGGAAAGCGGGCATGAAGGATACAGGAAGTTGGGGCTAGGTACTATATTGTTATAGTCCTATGCCGAGTAGATCAGTGTCAGGTCCGACAGACTTCTAGAAGCCATTAGCGCTAGCCAGCGTTTTTCTTCTCATGGCACAATGACGCTTTATTCAATGCTGGAGAGAAACTCACGTGCTTAAACTAATCCTGATCCTGGGCGCTATCACGGTGCTTTTTTATGGCTATAAGCGACTTAGCAACAACCCTCAGGTTGCAGCCGACAATGTTCAACAAGGAACGGTCTTTCTCACCGCCAATGCGATCGAGGACGATGTAGAGACGACCCCCTCCGGGTTGCAATATAAAGTATTGGAACCGGGCAGTGGCAGCGAACACCCGGGGCCAACTGACCGAGTCAAGGTGCATTATCACGGCACCCTGATCGACGGCACGGTATTCGACAGCTCGGTAAAACGCGGTGAACCGATCGACTTCGGCCTGAATCAAGTCATCGCTGGCTGGACTGAAGGCTTACAGACCATGGTCGTCGGCGAAAAAACCCGGCTATTCATCCCCAGCCAACTGGGCTACGGCAACCGTTCAACAGGATCAATCCCTGCGGGCTCAGTACTGATCTTCGATGTCGAACTGCTCGCCATCAACCCCTAAAATCAACCTGTCCAGCCTCGAACGCGGGAATCATGCCTGTGAGGTAGAAACACCCAACCCAGAACCCTAATCGAGAACCGGTGCATGGACCCCTTTGGCTAGCGACCAGGAGAGACCGAGACCAGCATTGCAACGCGCTGGCAAAAAAAGTGGCTATTGCTGGGCAGAGCAACTGCCTACGCCAGAGGCTCTTCAACGAGTCATCCATGCGTAACCATGCACCACCTGGTGACAGTCAGAGAATTGATCGGTTGTTGTCAGCGGCTGGACTCTTCAGGTCAATAATATTGGCCAGAGGATTCAGCAAACTGGTCCGTTTGGTAAAACAAATCGGTCAGCTTCACTGACTCTACAACTGCTCAAGTTCATGCTGTATTTTAATAAAGTGCTTGGCGGCCACAATGCCATACGCTATTTCTGGCAGATGATCCTGATGCTCCCGGTGTTTTTCAAGGTAGTTGGCACTATTTTCTAGTTCCTATCTCGCTTCCTCCAGCAGCATATTTTCCGGCTTATCGGGATTCAGCATAACGGTACCTGCTGGCTCGCAGTTTCTAACGGATCCTGACCAACGATGCGGCTTCGCTGCTTTTGCAGCCTCCAATACCGCTCTACGTTTAGTCAGGATTTTTTCGTCTAGGCACGCATGACGCTCAGCAGGGGTGACGAAGTTGAGTTTGCTGTGCTTGTGTTCGTTGTTGTACCAAGTCACAAACTTCTGTACCCAGTCGCGCGCCTCCGCCAAGCTGTTAAACCCGGATGACGGCCAGTTCGCACGGTATTTAAGTGTCCTGAACAAGGCTTCTGAGAACGGATTATCATTGCTCACACGAGGCCTGCTATACGATGATTGCACGCCCAGTTCCTCCAGTTTCGCCTTCATCGTTAGCGCTTTCATTGGCGCGCCATTATCGGAATGCAGCACCAGCTTGGTGTTGAAACACTGTTCACTTAGCATGCACCGCTGTACCAGCTCCGATGCCAGCTTGCCGCATTCCCGCTCATGGACTTCATAACCAACGATCTTGCGGCTGTATATGTCCTCGAACAGATACAGGTAGTAAAACTGGCCTCTAACACGCGACGCCAAGTAGGTAATGTCCCAGGACCACACTGTGTTCGGACCCGTTGCGGCAAAGCTGGTGGGCTTTGCTTTCTTCTTCGGTGCCTGGCTACGGCCTCGGTGATGAAGCTGATCATGCGTCTTTAACAGCCGGTAGAAGCTCGCTTCTGAACCCAAGTAGATGCCCTGATCCATCAGCGCCGGTACGATCTGCGAGGGCGGCAGGCTTGCGTATTCCGGTTGATTGCAAGCAGCAAGAATAGCCTGCTGCTCTTCGTCGCTCAGCTTATTTGAGGGCACGGGGCGCTTAGCACCAGGGCGTTCATCGGCCTGCACTTTGCCGCACTTAAGCCAGCGACGGTAGGTACGCAGGCTCAGCTCAATCTCCAGACAGGCCTGCTCAGTGCGAGATCCATTGGCCTTCGCCTCTTCAATGAGTTCGATCATTACTACGCGCTCTGGATACGAGGTTAGCTCTCCTCGTCGTCTTCCCCCCAGTACGCTTTGAGCTTTTTTCGCAGGATCAACAGCGCCGCAGCCTCGGCCAGAGCCTTCTCTTTAATTCGCAGATCTTTCTTCAGTGATTTTATTTCAGCTTTATCGATTCTTGCCTGCTTACGGGCCTCTTTATCTTGCGTCTTGCTCGTTTGAAATCCGGCCAGGCAGCCCTCTCTCCAGCGCTTTAACTGCTCTGGATATAAGCCTTTCTCTCGGCAGTACTGACTTAATTCAGACTCCGACAGCGCGGCGGTTTCAACGATTACGGCCAGCTTCGTTTCGGCTGACCAGTCTTCTGTAGAAGGTAGTAACTTCTTCAGGATTACATCTTTACGTTCACTGGAATAACTGGCCATTCCTCGCTCACTATCCGCCCCTGTCTTTATTGATTATGAGGGGTGACAACTATCCTGACACAGGGGGCTTCCACTGCTCCAATCCATACAGTATTTTCATGAAGAGCTTGGCTTCAACGTTCAGTACGCTATTTCCAGTAGGTGCTCCTGCGGCTCCATTTCAGGAGTTATGTATTACAGCTGTGTCATAGTGTATCTGCGATACCGGCTAGCTGCATTGAGCTCTGGATCGTGACTCAATAGCATTAGCGGGCAGGTGTCGCAGAAATCGCAATACAGGACAAAGAGTCTCCTAAGCCCATGAGCACTTCCATAATCGATTGCATGGACATCTAGCAAGGGTTTTCGATAAAGCAGCTGGCTAAGCGAGGCGGCTATCTAACCCGGCGGGTTAATACATCGACGCAGGACGCGTCATCATTGGCTGAATGGCCAATGCGAGTGCCAGAAAACCCTGCAAGTTCTAGCAATTGCGCCCGGTTTTATGGCACGACGGACCAATAGGTTGGGACTACCTATTGGTCCGCCAGGTTAATAGCTAGGCTAATTCAGGCGTTGATGCTGGGTTTGCTTCGACAACAGATGGATAGTGGATAGGCTTAGCTACCTCATGATCCAAATTAGGGTTACGCCTAACAACGTACAATTACAGCGTTAAAGAAAGTGCAGGGTCAGGGTCAGGTAGCCTCGGCGGTCGAACTGGTTGCGGTTTTGGAACTCCGTATAATCATCATTCAGTAAACTTTGCACGACTAAGGCGACCTGACTCTCGATATTGGCTTGCACGAATGTTTTGGCTAGTCGGGTATCCAGCCGCTTGTATGCAGCCACATCGGAACCGCCAGCGAAACCGGTGGCACTCTGTTGGTAGAAGGTTAGGCTGGTACTCCATCCCGTGGCGAATTGATAGCTGGCCAGCAAGCTGAGTGTATGCCTGGGTGCCAGGCCGTTCAGGCTTTCGTCACCGGAATCCAGATCGCCGCCACGAGCTTGGCCATCGATATCCTGATACGCGTATTGCAGGGCCAGAAACCTGTCTCTTATACACATCT
>SDWN01000123.1 GCA_004195305.1 Neptunomonas sp.
TATCCATATTGGCGTTATGGTGAGTAAAGGCCTTCCAGGCGCCGACATAGAAATGCCGACCCGCGGTCAACAGTACGGCCAGGGTCAACAAACCAACCAGGCCCCAGAGGGCGCGCTCCCCGCTCGACGAGACGCTCATGTCATGAACCAAGCTGGTGATCATCAGCGGGACACCCAGACCCAGACCGATCACCGTGTTGATGATCTTACGCTTGTACTCGGCGGCCTCGTTGGCCTCCTTCTGCTGTTCTGCCTGTTCAGGGTCGAGCACTTCGCTGCCGCCATAGCCGGCGCTTTCTATAGCGTGAACCAACGCCTGCGCACTCACCGCGCCAGCAATCAGGGCGCTGCGACTGCCAAAGTTAACATCTACCCGCGTGACGCCCGGAACCGTTTTCAACGCATCCTCCACGCTCTTAACACAACCGGCACAGGTCATGCCCTCCAGCGACAGCTGGATCTGTGGTTCCTCCGTTGTGGGCTCCTGGACGGATGGCACGGCTTCGGCGGGATCTTCAAGCTCGGTTGTTATCTCCGCTAGTTGCGGCGTTGGTTCTATCGGTGTTGGCTTAACCGGCGAAGCGTCTGAGAGAACAGTTTCCTCTGGAAGCGCTTGTGCTGAATCGGTCAAGGGCTCGATGCCGTAACCTAACCCTGATATCGCCTCGATTAGTTGCGGCGCGTCTAACAGACTGGTAACGGAAAGGGTCTTGGCCTCGAAATCCGCTTCGGCCTCGGCCTGTGGATCTTGTTCGCAGAGAGCTTTACGCACCTTATTGAGGCAGCCGTTGCACTTGATCCCTTGCGTCTTAAACTGCCGCTGCACCGGCATCAGCGGGTGGGCTTGATAACCCAGCTCCTGAATTCGCGTGACAACCTGCTCGGCGGTCAGCAACGAGCTGATCTGGGCAACCTTGCTGATCAGATCAACGTTAATCTCGGCTTCTGGGTCAGACGCTTGCAACAAGCGACGAATCTTATTAACACAACCGTTGCAATTGACGCCCTCGAGGGACAGCTTGATGACAAGGGGGGCTGTTTTTAATTCAACCATGATCCCGTTCCTCCTGATTGTTCCAATGTTCAATCAAGGGGCAGATGGCATCGTCATCCGGCTCCCCGTCGGGCATCTCTTCCCAAGCCAGCATGGCTTGCTCCATGCGTGTCAATTGTTGTTGCAACTCGGCAATCTGCTCGCGAACCCTGGGCAGGTGTCGGGCCATCAGCCCGCGAACCATGGGACAAGGGGAGGCTCCGCTATGCTCGTGGTGCACAATTGTTTCAATGTCATGCAAGCTAAAACCCAATAGCCGTGCTTTCTGGATAAAACGCAGATGCTTGAGGGCGGTGCCATCGTAAAGTTGATAGCCGTTGTCGGGGTTACGCGCAGGCTTGAGCAGCCCGACTCGCGTATAGTGACGCACCGTGTCTGCAGTAACTCCCGCTTGTTTAGCCAGTTCGCTCACTTTCATCGCACCTTTCACCCTTTACATCGATTTATCTAAACTGTACTCAAGTGTAGAACCTAGGTGCAACACACAGGTCAAGCGTAAGTACTATTTAATTGTTAGAGATGTAGAGAAACGAATCCAAGCCATTGATCAACTGGAAAAACTTCTAATAGCCGAAGACTATTATGATTAGGGAACCTGTGAATAAGCCCAGTGTGTTCTCTGCTAATCTTTTCGGGTATAGGGCTTTAGATACTCTTGAGCCAATCAACGAAGTCATCCACTTCAGGCACACCTATCAGCATCCTGTCAGACTGAACCAGTCCCTGTTGGTCATATAATATCAACGCGGGCGGGCCGATAAGCCCGTAGGCTTTATTCAATGCGATGGCCTCATCATCGTTCGCGGTCACATCAACCTTTATCAGCGTAAACCGACTGAATTGCTCCTGAACCGCTCCGTCAACGAAGACGAATGCCTCCAACTCTTTACAGGTGACGCACCAATCCGCATAAAAATCCAGCATCACCGGTTGGTTAGCCGCTTTGGCGGACGCCAGTATCGGCTGCAACTGCGCCAATGAGGTTACCTTGGTAAACGTAGCCAAAGGTTGAGTCGTACCATTCTCCCCCGCTAATACGCCTGCTAAAGGCCGGACCAAACTACTGTTTCCCGCTGCTACACCCAACAACAAGCTGACGCCATAAACAAGCAATAGAACCCCGATGCCTTTGCCGAACTGTGGCCAGCCAGCAGAGCCCTCGGGCAAACGGTCAAGCGCCTTCAGATAGATGGCCGTCATGACCAGAACAATCCCCAGCAGCAGCATCGTGACCGTCGACGGAACAATCCGGTCGAGCATCCAGATCGCCATCAACAGCATCACCACCCCAAAGGCAGCCTTGATCGTCACCATCCAATGACCCGCTTTAGGCAATAATTTCCCCGCCGTGGTACCGATAGCTATCAGTGGCAGCCCCATGCCCATACTTAGACTAAACAGCGCAGCTCCCCCAAGAACGGGATCCCCCGTCTGGCCGATATAAACCAGGGCACCGGCGAGCGGTGCTGCGACACAGGGGCCAACGATCAACGCTGATAAAACCCCCATCACAGCGACGCCAACCAAACGACCGCCCTGCTGACGTCGGCTCAGCAGGGACAGTCGATTCTGAATCGCTGCAGGAAATTGTATTTCAAAAAAGCCGAACATCGACAGCGCGAAAGCAACAAACATCAAACTGAATGCACTGATGATCCAGGGGTTTTGGAAAGCGGCCTGTATATTTGCACCAAACAGTCCCGCTGCGACTCCGGCAAGGGTGTAGGTCAGCGCCATAAACAACACATAGACGCAGGAATAGACGAAAGCCTGCCGGGTGGTAGCGTGGCCTTGATGGCCAACGATCACCGACGACAAAATCGGGATCATCGGAAACACACAGGGCGTCAATGACAGAGCCAGACCCGCAACAAAAAACAGCAGCAGTGTAAGGACGTAGCCACCGGAACTTAACGCCGACACAAATCGCTGCTGGTCCGTTAGCGACAGGTCCAGGTAACTTGTTGTAGAACTAGAGGGCAGCAAGCCGCTCGGGGCTCGCAAGGGTATCAGCGTAGTTTGGGGTACGGCTTTGAGGCTGAGGGTCTTAGTCTCCGGGGGATAACAGATACCGCCCTCCCAGCACCCTTGATACTCGACCTTAATGTCGGGATCAACCTCGCCACTTTGGGCTTGTTGAATCGCGACCCGGACTTCGGCACGGTTAAAATAGACCCAGCTGCGACCGTAGATCGCATCCTCTTTTTCGACCGCAGCCCCTTTTTGAATATCGACAACATCCACTTTATCGGTGGTATGTAGTTTAATTTTGTCCCGATAAAGATAATAGCCATCGGGCATCTGCCAGTTGAGCACCAACAAGCCTGGTTCGGGCTGGCTGTAACTAAATTGATAAGCTTCTTCGACCGTTAAGGGTCCTTCGCCTGCTCCCGTTAACGACTCCCACCAGCCAGCATAGGCCGGATTGACCATAAAAACTGATAGCAGCCACCCTGCTATCAACTGCTTTTTGTGGAATAACCCCAACCATTTCAGAACCGCACGAATGCACAGATACATCTTGATAACCTCAATATTCTGAATTGTTAAGGGATTAGATAGCAACTCCACCCCCACAGGCGAGATCAACGTGTCGATCGTCGTGTTCATATAAATTATCTATGGTTACTACCTGTCGTTACTCCCTGTTGTTAAGACCAGTGGTTACTGCCGCAAGCTGCACAGCAGGCGAACCGAGGCAACGGAGGATGTCTGCGATATTTCTTAACGCTGTGAACCCAAATCACATCCTGTGCGCTTTCTTCACGATGCCATTGTGCTTCTGAACCTCTCTGATGAAAGATACAATTCCGGTCATATCTGAGAATCCAACATTAGGCTGTGCCAGCATATTTCCGTATGTCCAATGGTGTTGCTGAACGCCCTTGGTTACCGCTCTGGAAAAAGAGCCATTATCATGGTGGCCAGGGTTATAGATATCATGTATCAACGGTGGCCCCGCGAGTGTTCCTTCTCCGTTTAGGCCGTGGCAGGATCCACACTTTTGATTAAAAACCTTCTGACCTGCAGCTGCTCTGGATGACAATGTCCCGACTTTGACATCGACATGACCATTAAAATGTCCAGCCCATACCGGCGAAGCGCTCAAGCTAGAGAGGAGTGCTAACAAAACGAATTTATTCATAGTTTATCCCTATATTTAAATTATTGAATTTCATTCAAAGCTAGTCTTTCGTAAATCAAAGCTGTTCAACAGCACGCGTCTGTACTGTCGTGCAATGCTCCCAATGAATTCAGTAGCCCTACCACTGAGGGTTCTTCAGCGGCATTCACTCCTCACACCGCTTCGCGTTGCAGAGGCACCAAATACCCGCTGCGATAAATAAAATTAGGATGATGAAGCCATTAATCAGTAGCGATTGCTCCATCGCAGCTTCGCCAAAATGCGCCAGCAAAAAACTAGTTGGTAAGATACCTACTGACGTAGCGATGAAGAAGCGTCCATAGCTCAGCTGAGTAACACCGGCTGCATAACTAACCAAGTCAAAAGAGATGAAAGGCAGCAACCGCGACAGCATCACCAACCACATTAACCGTCGCTGATCGCCCAGTTTCCACGCAGGGAAACGTTGGTTTAACCAAGCATGGGCCGCGTTAAAGCCCAGTACCCGCGCAATACTAAAAGCGATCGAGGCCCCCAGCAGGGCCCCAACGAACACATATAAAGTGCCCTCGTAATGACCATAGATAGCACCTGCAGCCATCGCGATTGGAGCACTAGGTAACGGACTGAAGACAATCGCAGCGCTCATCGCCGCCACGATCACCAAGGGACCGGCAATACCGGACTGCCTGGCGAAATCTATAATGACTTGCGGATCGCTCCAATCAAAACTGGAGGATAAGCTGAAGTGATCTAACCAACTCCATAGCAAAAAAGAGCTAACAACGAATACGATTAGGGCATAACGCAGCACTTTCTTTCCTTCAGAGTCAGTCATCTAATAACCCTTAGGCGGCTTATTGCAGCAGTGACTAGGGGTTGATTGTGCATTGGTAGCTGTATTGTGATCGACAAAACGATACCAACGCAGACAGTGACGTTGCCAATAGCCACGACGGATAGAGATGCCGCTACGCGCTAGCAACTCAAGAATCCGATCAATCTGTATCTGGCTGGCGTCATATTTCACTACAAGCCGGTTACTGGTTGTGACGACCGCGGACACCATACCTGGCAGCTCACTAATGCTGGCTAGCGTATGGGTCAGATCTCCTGTGCCAACATCAAGCAGTAGCTGTCGTTTCAACACAAAGCCATCGGCAATGGGAACAGAGTCTTCACTGTCCATTTCAATCCCCTTAATGTTTATGTCGTCGCTGCCAAATCAGGTAACCCTGGTCCGGCCACAAACTCTGAAACCAGGCGATCACGGCATCCACTTCCTGATCACTCAGTTTGTCCTGCCAAGCAGGCATGCGCCCTGTGGTTCCTTCATTGATGGTTTTTTTCAACATCGGCAAAGGATGATGCCACGCATGTGCGGTGCCATTGAGCGGTGGCGGAGGATACAGGCCATCCGCGTCGGGTTTGATCCATTGCGGTGTGGCTTCAGCCTTGGCACCATGACAGTTAGCACAATGGGTTTGATAAACCTGTTCACCCTGGGCTACCAGCTCCTGCGTATACCAGCGGCCAGTGTTGGCATCCTCATGCCAGGGGTCAGTCTGTTCCGCACAAGCCTGGAGAAGCCCCAGCGCAACCAGCACCAAAACCAAAACCATGCGACTAAGCGTTTGATCATGAGTCATCTCACTAACTTCCGGTTTAATAAAATTGATTAACGGGTCATCCGATCAGTCATTTTCGATCCGGTCGATCAGCACGATGGTCGCTGTTACACGACAGCGGCCACGGATCAGCACTTATTTTGAGTATCTCTGCGCTATAAGATTCACAGAAAAACAGAACCGGCGCTCTGGGAAGAGCTAAGTCAGGGGAGGAGGATCGGGAGGGCTGAGTAGCGGGTCAGTAGGATTGTTGATATATGCGGTAACAAACAATGAAACGATGCCATGATTCATCACATTCAGGACGCTAGGCAGGGCCGCTGAACTAGCACATAGCGAGAGGCATAGCCGATGATCACCATCGAGACACGCCGGCATCGACTCGCAAGAGGAATCGGTCAGTGTTTCCATTGCCATCGGACTCTGCTGAGCGATGGTCAAGGAGGTTAATTCAGCAGCCAACGATAGCTGCTGAACGAGCACCAGCACCCCGATCAAAAAAACTTTTACCACGTACGTTGTCACATTCAACCTTTTGGCCCGGCTACAATAATACTAGGCAGGTTTAGTATCGCGCATTTTAGTGAACTTTGATAAGCCAATTTAAATCGACTTTTTTTTTAAAATGGACAAGTAAACGCCCCTATAGGAGCCTGTCTCTTATACACATCTCCGAGCCCACGAGACGG
>SDWN01000127.1 GCA_004195305.1 Neptunomonas sp.
AGATGTGTATAAGAGACAGGGCCCCAGTTTGCGACCGACGTATTGCACGGCGAAGTGCAACCGATGCAGGGCACCACCCCCTTTATTCGTTTCGGCTCGAGTCCGATACTGGCGCTGAGTGCGCTGCTGCTGGGCGCCTCGCTATTACACAAGCGCAACCGCCGCAGCGCCACCTACAAACGCAGCTTACAAAGTAACCAACGCTAGCAGCCTAGCCTCAGCGCCGTGATCAACGCGCTATCAGGATGCGCCATTATCCCGATGAAAGTAATGGCTCTGACACTGATGACAAGGCGCTATCACCGAAGTTTGCTCCAGCTTAACCAACGCGCCACATTCAAGACAGCGTAAACGCCCTGCCGCAGCCACCTCGCCCGCCAGATAATCCTCAGGGCCATGATCCAACCGCAACTGCAGCTCGGCTTGATCTACCCGGGTTTTGTCGGCCAATCCAAACAGCTTCTCGACAACCGCATATTCCAGCGCCTGCAGATCAAAGTTTAACCACTGGGCGATCCCTTCACCGGTTTTGTGAATGACCGAGCCCGCTTCGCGCAGATCACGGCGCAGATAAGCCTGCAGCAGGTCCAGCTCGTCCCGGGTCATCTCTCTGGCGGCCAGTTCAAGCTCGGCAGCTTCCTCAATTTTATGCTGAATAAAAGGCCAGGATTGCACCTCAACCTGGTCAATAGAGAGATAAACGCGCTCGAGCAACCGATTGTAAATATCCGTTGCATCCTTAGGCAGTTGTGGCGAGCTGTTGTCCGGTTTTTCGTTGTTTGGATCTGTTTGGTTCATAGCGCCCTCACTCAGGCCGACAAAGCGCGACCTACCCCTATCTGCATCTGGCTATCTATTGTATCCTAGCCGCTTTTCTCATGACCCTAGAGCTGCTTTGTAACGATAGCAAAACAGCGGTCATCCTAATGCGCTCAGCACGGTTACTTAAGTCACATGAAAGAACTGTATCACCCGCGGTCTATTGAAGCCAACGTCCAACAGCACTGGGATCAAAACCAGAGTTTCCAGGTCACCGAGCAGCCAGGCAAAGAGAAGTTCTACTGCCTGTCGATGTTCCCCTACCCCAGTGGCCGGCTGCATATGGGCCATGTACGTAACTACACCATCGGCGATGTCGTTTCTCGCTACCAACGGATGCAGGGTAAAAACGTATTGCAGCCGATGGGCTGGGATGCCTTCGGCCTGCCCGCTGAGAACGCAGCGATTCAGAACAAGGTGGCTCCGGCCAAGTGGACGCTCGAAAATATCGCCTACATGAGACAACAGCTCAAGACTCTGGGGTTCGGCTATGACTGGAGCCGCGAAGTCGCCACCTGTCACCCAGAGTATTACCGCTGGGAACAGTGGTTTTTCACCCAACTGATGGATAAAGGATTGGTTTACAAGAAAAACTCCATGGTCAACTGGGATCCTGTTGATCTTACCGTACTGGCCAACGAGCAGGTGATCGATGGCCGTGGCTGGCGCTCAGGGGCGCTGATTGAACGCAAGGAGATCCCTCAGTGGTTTCTTAAGATCACCGACTATGCCGACGAACTATTGGACGATCTGGATAAACTCGAGCACTGGCCCGAGCAGGTTAAGACCATGCAGAAGAACTGGATCGGTCGCTCCGAAGGGGTAGAGCTTAAATTTCATGTCGAAGGCGACGGCGATCTGACCGTATTCACCACCCGACCTGACACCCTGATGGGGGTGACCTATGTGGCGGTTGCCCCGCAGCACCCGCTAGCCACCCGCGCTGCGGCAACCAACCCGGGCATGCGCGACTTCATCCTAGAAGCCAGCCATATCAAGATGGCCGAAGCCGATATGGCGACCATGGAGAAAAAAGGGATCGATACCGGTTTCAAGGCGCTGCATCCGATCTCCGGCAAACCGGTGCCGGTATATGTCGCCAATTTTGTATTAATGGAGTACGGTTCCGGTGCCGTGATGGCGGTACCGGCTCACGACCAGCGTGATTGGGAGTTTGCGCATAAATATGGCCTGCCGATCCAGCAGGTGATCAAACCACTCACTGACAAGACCGAATACAACATCGATCTAGCTGCGTTTACCGACAAGGGCGAGCTGATCAACTCCGGTGAGTTTAACGGCCTGACCTCCGAGGATGCGTTCAAGGCGATCGCGTTCCACCTCAAACAAACGGGCAAGGGCGAAGTCCAGATCAACTTCCGTTTGCGCGACTGGGGCGTATCCCGGCAGCGTTATTGGGGCGCACCTATCCCTGTAATCAACTGCGAGAGCTGCGGTCCGGTTGCGGTTCCGGCGGCTGATCTGCCGGTGGTACTACCAACCAATGTTGATTTCGACGGCTCCGGCTCGCCAATCAAGTCGATGCCCGAGTTTTACCAAACCTCCTGCCCTACCTGTGGTAAGGACGCCACTCGGGAAACCGATACCTTCGATACCTTTATGGAGTCCTCCTGGTACTACGCCCGTTATGCCAGTCGTAATTGCGACACCGCGATGCTGGACGAGAGCGCCAACTACTGGGGCCCGGTCAATCAATATATCGGCGGCATCGAGCACGCCATCCTGCATCTGCTATATTCGCGCTTTTTCCACAAACTGATGCGGGATATGGGCCTGGTTGACTCTGACGAGCCGTTCGAGCGACTACTCACTCAGGGCATGGTCCTGGCCGAAACCTATTACCGCGAAGATGCCAACGGCGGTCAAAGCTGGTTCTCACCGCAGCAGGTCGATGCCCAGCACGATGACAAAGGTACGATTGTAGCTGCCACGCTGGTCAGCGACGGCAAGCCGGTCGTGTTTGGCGGCATCACCAAGATGTCCAAGTCCAAGAATAACGGCATCGACCCGCAGGTGATGATCGATCGTTTCGGTGCCGATACGGTGCGCCTGTTTATGATGTTTGCAGCACCGCCCGAACAGACCCTGGAGTGGTCAGACAGTGGGGTCGAAGGGGCGCACCGCTACCTCAAGCGACTCTGGAAACTGGTCTACGATCACGTCAGCCGGGGCCCGGTAGCCGCACTCAACATTGAAGCTCTGGACGACAAACAGCGCGAGGTTCGGCGCAAAACCCATGAGACCATCGGTAAAGTCAGCGATGATATCGAACGTCGCCAGACCTTTAACACGGCTATTGCGGCCGTGATGGAACTGACCAACACCGTGAGCCGCTTTATCGATGTCGGCCCACAGGGCCGCGCAGTAGTTCAGGAAGCGCTGGAAGCTGCCGTTGCTCTACTGTCGCCGATCGTCCCGCATATTGCCCATCAACTCTGGCAAGATCTGGGACACAACAGCGAGCTGCTCGATAGCGCCTGGCCCAGGGTTGATCAGGACGCGTTGACCCGCAGCAGCATCGAGATCGTGCTTCAGGTCAACGGTAAACTGCGCGGTAGATTACAGGTAGCCGCAGATGCCGATCGTGATCTGATCCAGCAACTGGCCCTGGCCGATGAAAACGTCCAACGCTATACCCAACACGCCACTATCCGCAAAGTGATCGTGGTACCGGGAAAGTTGGTTAATATCGTGGTGAGTAGCTAGACGATGTCAGCAAGGTGCGAACGTTATGGGCTCAAACTCGCGCTTATAGCCCTACTCACCCTTGCCAGCGGCTGTGGTTTTCAGCCGCGTGGCGTGATAGAGGTTGCGGAGCAACTTAAAACCCTCTATCTACTGGGGGATGAACGCAGTGCAATCTACCAGACGGTCGAGCGCAGCTTCGAATCCAGCGGGGTGGTACTGGTCAACACGCCCGAGCAAGCGCCCTACCGTATCAACCTGATCGGAGTACAGCATCAGCGCCGCTCGGCATCGCTAAACGAGAGGGCAAAGACTCAGGAGTATGAGCTGCGCTCGTTCTTGAGCTATGAGATCCAAGACAGCATGGGTGCCATCCTGGTCAAACCGACCCAGATCTATACTGAACGCACCTATAGCTACGACGAGAACAGCGTCAATGCCAAAGAGGCCGAAGAAGCGTTACTGCGCCAGGAGATGCGCATCAACCTAGCCCAGCAGCTGGTACGCCGTTATCTCAAACTGGCTGAGATCTATAGCCGCTAAGCGATGAAAATCAAACAGGAACAGCTCAGCAGCCACGTCAAGCAACCGCTACAGCCGGTCTACCTCCTCTGCGGTGACGAACCGCTGTTAATCCAGGAAGCTGGCGATCAGCTCCGTGCCAGCGCCAGAAACACCGGCTTTAGTGAGCGCGAGGTATTTCATGCAGACGCCGGTTTCAGCTGGGAAAGGCTGCTCCAGAGTAGCCAAAGCCTGTCTCTTTTTTCAGATAAGCAGCTCATAGAACTGCACATCCCCAACGGCAAACCCGGCGCCAAGGGCGGCGATATGCTGGCGCAGATACTCGCATCCCCATCCCCCGATAACCTTATCCTGATCTACTGCCCCAAACTGGACGCGGCTGCGCAACGCAGTGCCTGGTTTAAAGCGATCGACAAAGCCGGTGTGATCATCCAGTTCTGGCCAGTCGAGCCGCAGCGACTGCCCGGCTGGATTCAGCAGCGCTGCCGTCACGCAGGACTGAGTATCGACGCCGATGCTGCACAATTACTGGCCGATCGGGTCGAAGGCAATCTGCTCGCCGCGGCGCAGGAGATAGAAAAACTCAAACTGATCAATGACGGCAGCCCGCTGAATGTCGAGCAGATCATCGGCGGCGTAGCCGACAACGCCCGTTACGATCTGTACGGTTTGATCGATGCGGCGCTTGAAGCCAAACCAGCCCGCTGTCTGAAGATGCTTCAGGGCCTTCGTGCTGAGGGCACCGATGCGATAGTATTGCTAGGCAGCCTGACCTGGGAACTCCGGAAGCTGCTGGAGCTGAGCCAAAACTCAGGCCCTATCTCCGACCTGCAATATAAAAAGCACCGCATCTGGGGTAACCGCAAGACCGTGATCAACCAGGCACTGCGGCGACTCAAACCCCATCAACTAAGACAGATGCTACAGCAATGCGCTGCGATCGATCTGGCTATTAAAGGCATGCGCCCTGATGACCCCTGGCTATTACTCAGCATTCTGGCACTTGAATTATCAGGAAAACCTGCCTTACCCAGCGTTTAGCCCCTCTGGCAGGCAGATTGATACCCTTCCACCCTTAACAACACCTGCAGATTTTCAACATCGCGGCATGTCGGACACCTTTAGAAAACTTAAAACGCCCGTTTTATTGATTCAGCTCAACACTCGCCTAGACCAACCCTGCGCTAGATCAAAGCTTATAGCGTCAAAAACGCCTAAGGTGTGTATAAGCCATCGGATATGAAATCGGAATACACCATGCGCCCTCATTCTGGCTTTACACTGATTGAATTGTTGATCACGCTCGCAATAGCTGCCATTTTGGCCAGCTTGATGGCGCCGAGCTTCACCTCGTTCATCAAAGACAACCGCCTATCGGGCCAGATCAACTCCCTGATAGGCACCATTCATCTGTCCCGTGGCGAAGCGGCCAACCGCCGCACCATCGTCACCCTGTGTGCCAGTAACAATGGCGCAAACTGCAACAGTACTAATTGGGAAGCTGGCTGGATCCTGTTTAGCGACTCCAGCAACAGCGGTAACCAGATCATCGATGGTACCGATCAACTGCTGCTTTATCAGGAACCTTTGGAAGGAAACAATACCCTGCGCGCCACTGGCTTCAGCGGCAGCAACCTTGGGGTTATGCAGTTCAGCTCTACCGGTTTTATTCTCGCATCGTCCCCGGCGCCCGGCACTTTTACGCTCTGTGATGACCGAGGAGCCACTCTCGCTAAGGCGATAGTGGTTAACATCTCCGGGGTATCCCGGTTATCGGTCGATGAGAGCAGTACACCTGACGGCATCGTCAATGATCACCAAGGCAGCCTGGGAGACGTCACATGCCCCTAGTCTCTTGCCTGAAGGTTAAGTCCCGAGCGATGACTTCACAGCAACGGGGTGTGAGCATGATCGAGGTGTTGATCGCCCTGGTACTGCTGGTCACCACCCTGCTCGGCGCCACCGCGCTGCAGATGACCGGACTGCAGACCAACCGCAGCGCTTACTACCGTACTCAGGCCAGCCTGCTTGCCTACGACATTGCCGACCGGATCCGCCTCAACGCCCGCTACGCCAGTGGAGATAACGACCGTTACAGTTTAGACACAGCCAATCCGACCACGCCCTCGAGCAGTAGCTGTGCCACCGCCACCTCGGGCTGCTCGGCGCAGAATCTGCGCGATCTTGATATCCGGGAATGGAGCGAAAATTTTTATGATGTCTCGCTGCTCGGCCATGACAGCAGCGCCTACAAAGCGGTTTTACCCGGCGGTGCAGGCAAGGTGACCGCCAGCGGTGCCCGTTTTTCAGTTGAAATAAGCTGGCAGGAGCTGAATTGGAACGTTACCGGCAATAGCAACAAGGCAGATACCACCAAGACCTTCAC
>SDWN01000331.1 GCA_004195305.1 Neptunomonas sp.
AGATGTGTATAAGAGACAGATATTTGAACAGATCCCGCTGACCCAGCACATGGGGTTTGAGCGGATCGCTTACGACGGTCGCGACCTGGCGTTCGAGCTTTCACTCCAGCCCAATCATAACGACAAGGGCACCGCCTTCGCCGGTGCTCTTAGCGCTGCTGCCAACCTGTGCGGTTGGGGGGCGATCACCCTGCTGCTTGAAAACGAGGCAAAAGCTTACGATGTAGTGATCCGCGATAGTCGGCTTGAATACATGCTGCCGGTGACCGAGGGTTTTCGGGTCCAGGCGCATCTGCCCGAGCCGGAGCAGGTCGATAGCTTTGTGCAACGCTTGCGTGAGCGCGGCAAGGCCAGGATCGATCTGATCGTAGAGGTGGTTGAACAGGGCCAGCAATGCTTTAAGTTTAGTGGCAGTTATGTGGCGCTAGAAAAGAAGCAGTGGTTGTCATCAAATCGTTAAGCGGCGCCCATAGAGTGCGTGTTACTTGGCCTGGATCAAGGCGGGAGGGTATTACTGCTGGTGTATAATCAGGTGCGCGATAAGTCCTGAGCGCTGCTAAGGAGGTCCGCCGCCAATGTCTTTTGTTTCTCAACAGTTTCCCTGGTTAGCTGCGCTGGCTGAGCGTGGGCTATTGCGACAGTTGCTTTCCCGGCGCGATCACGTGTTTGGTTTTAGTGGTGCCCGTGCGCACTACATCAACAGTCGGGTGCGGTTGCTGGCGCTTTTATTCGCCGTGCTGACCCCGTTATGGATTCCGGTTGATTACTTTCTGCTGGAGAGGGATCAATTTCTGTTGATGAGCATCGTGCGATTATTGTTTTCGATGGGCCTGTTAATGCTGTATGCAGTACCTGAAACCGGCGTTCGGCTGTTTCAGGCGCGGCGCCGGCTGGTCGTTCTGATGCTTCTGCCGACGCTGTTTCATCTGTTAACCCAGTCCATTCTGAAAGATGCCGCCTCCAACGAGCTGCTGCTCTGTTATTCGTTTTTGCCGTTTTTGATCATCGTCATGCACTGTATATTTCCGCTGGCACTGACCGAGGGTGTCGGCCTGGCAGTATTGACCATCACCCTGTTATCCCTCGGCGAGCTGTATCAGGGGGCGCTGTTCAGCGTCCGGGGCTTGATTGATTTGTGGCTGATGTTGCTGATCATGGGGGTGGCTATCTGGGCGCAGCTATCTCAGCTGCATATGCAGTTAAGGTTGTTTAACGAGGCAACAACCGATCCATTAACAGGGTTGCTCAATCGGCGTACATTGATGAAGCAGCTTAATCATGTGCAGCAGCAGTCGTTACGCACCGGTCGCCCCATGTCCCTGATGATGCTGGATCTGGATCATTTTAAACAGATCAATGACCGCTTTGGTCATCAGGGTGGTGATCGGGTGCTGGAACTTTTCGCACAGATTTTACAGCAGCAGGTGCGGAGCTCTGATTACGTATCCCGTTTTGGCGGCGAGGAGTTTTTAGTGTTGCTGACGGACGCGCGGCAACAGGATGCGTTGCAGTTGGCGGAGCGTATTCTGAACGGTTGCCGTACCAGCAAGGTAGCGCTGGAGGATTGTCGCGAGATCCGTTTTGGTGTGAGTATTGGCGTGGCGCAGCTGGACGGTACAACGTCGGTAGAGGACTGCCTGAGCCAGGCTGATGCGGCCTTATACCAGGCAAAAACGCAGGGGCGGGATCGGGTCGTGCTGGCTGGTCTAGGAGCCGACCGAGAATAGACCAACCTACTCGGCAACCGCTCCTGCGTTGCTCTGCATCCATGCAGTCGTGCGAAATTCGGTTCTATTAAGATAGAGGGGGGGGCAGATTCACCGCTCATTTTTGTCAAATAGGACCACTATTCACAAACTGCATCCATGCAGCTTGCCCTACGGGCAGCTATTGCTGTGTAAATCGGCTTTCCTGCCGATTAATCTTCGCAAATGACCGGTTAATCTGACTCAAAATACGTCTCTCTCGCTACGATCGCTATTCTCGGTCAGCCTCCAGGGTGGTCTGAACAATAGATCTGCCAGGTTAAAGCACAACCGCACCTGTAGAGGTGCGGTTTGGTTTTTATTAGGCTTGGGCCTTGCAGCAGCGGGTGCCTTCTGGAAAATGCATATGCACGTCCCGCTGTGGGTAAGGAATGGATATCCCTTGCTCATCAAAGGTCAGCTTGACCTTCTCATTCATGTCGAAATAGACCCCCCAGTAATCGGCCGAGTTGACGAACGCCCGAATCGTAAAGTTAACCGAATTATCCGCCAGGGCCGATAACAGTACCTGGCTCTCAGGATCTTTGAGGATCCGCCCATCCGCGGCCATCAGTTGCTCGAGGATGGATTTGGCTTTTTTCAAATCGTCCCCGTAACCGATCCCAAACTCCATATCCACACGCCGAATGGGGCTGAGCGAGTAGTTGGTGATGGTGCCGTTACTCATTGGGCCATTGGGGATAATGATGGTCTTGCGGTCACCCGTATGGAGGATGGTGTTGAAGATCTGAATCTCTTTAACTACGCCTGCTTGCCCTTGTGCTTCGATAAAGTCGCCGATCTTGTAGGGTTTGAACAGCAGGATTAAAACCCCGCCGGCAAAGTTAGAGAGGCTGCCTTGTAGGGCCAGGCCAACGGCTAAACCTGCCGCGCCAAAGATGGCAATAAAGGAGGTGGTTTCGATGCCTATCATCGATGCTACGCTGATCAGCAGCAGGATCTTGAGGACGGTGCCAGCCAGCTTCGCCAGGAACATCGCCAGCGTTGTTTCAACCTTGGCGGTCGTCAATGCCTTGATAAAACCGCGAATCAGGTAACTGATTATCCATAAGCCGATAAGCAGTGTCAGTAAAGCCAGCAAGATCTTAGTGCCATACAGGGTGGCGTATTCAATCAGCTGGCCAGAATATTTATCGAGGAGTTCGATGTTTAGATCTTCCATAGTTTTAAGTTCTTGCTGTGGCAGGATTGGTAGCAGTGTTAGAGCAGCCTGTTCTGAGTCGCTGCTGGTCTGCGTTGATGAGCGTGTTAAAGAAACGGGTTATCTGAAATAACGCCGGTGTCTTTTTCGAAGTTGAATAAAACCAATTAATGACAAAAACAGGAATAGCAGTAAGGTCTGTTGCGGTTGCGTTAAGCCAATCAGGGTCCAGTGGGTGTCGGTACACTCGCTCGATCCGTTAATTAAGGTAGATAAAACCTCTTGTAGGGGGACGTTCTGCAACAGGTATTTCAGTCCGGGGCCGCATTCGGTTGTCGGGTCTGCGGGGAGGCTCTGGAGCCAGATATGACGCAGGTTTAAGCCGATTCCAGTGATACTCAGTAAACCGCCCAGAGTGGCATAACAGCGTTGCCCAAACTGACGCGGGTTATGGGCCCAGGCTAGAAAAAACACGCAGGCAAGCGCAAGGACGATCAGGCGGGATGCTATGCACAGGGGGCCGGGTGGTAAGCCAAGGCGCTGTTCAATAAAAATGACCGCGAAAAGCAAGGCGCTGACACAGGTCGCAAGTCCAATAAAATTGAGCGAGCGGTAGCGTGATCTAGAGTTGTCGAGGTAGTTCAAAGTTGTCGTTCCCAGGGTGTCGCTAACTTGGTAGGGCGTTCAGGTTATGCTCTCCAATAACAGAATGAATACCTTGATAAATCAATTACTCATAATAGTCAACCGGCAAGGCGCTTATTCCTCGTTGGATAACCCCTGGCGATGCTGGGGCAGGGGTCGATAATGCCGTACAATGCGCCGATTAATCTTATCTCAGGAGTGTATGCCTTGGACCCTATTATCATCTTTTTGCTCAGTGGCCTGTTTCCAATGAGCGCCGCTATCGCCGCCAGTAAGTTAATGAAACTTACCGAAGAGCAGCGGCCTAGTTGGATCCAGGGTGAGTCCGGACTGCGCAATGTGGTGTTGTTGGGTAATCTGTTCGGGTTGATTTTAATCGCAGCGCTCTGGTATGGATTTACTCATGTCGAGTGGTGGATCCCCTTGCTGTGTCTGGTGATCACCTTTCCTGTGGTTCATGTCATCATTATTGAGCGGTTATTTGGGTTATCAAAAAGCTTTATGTTCAGTGGTGCGCTATCGATCGCCGCTACCGGGCTGTTATGGCTGCATTGGTGAATACCTGGCTGGAGCAAGTGTCGCCTCTGTTGCTGGGTTTTGGTGCGGTCGCAGTGCTGTTAGGTTGGCTGCTCGGTTATCTGCCGCAACGGAGTTTTCGACGCGCTAGTCAGGCTCAGGGGCTGCAGCAGTTACAGGCGCTAGAGGATCAACGTGGCGCGCTAGCTTGTCAGCATGAGGAGTTACAGCAGCGGAATACGGCGCTACAGGTAGAGCTGTCGGGGAGCCGCGAGCGGATTCATAGCTTGTTGCGGTTGGAGTCTCAGCTGACAGAGCGCGGTGAGCAGGTGCAGCGTTTGCAGCTGGATAAGGCTGCGTTGCAAACCCAGGTGTGTACGCTCCAGGTTCGCGCTGACGCCGAGCAGCAGCATCACGCCGAAAAACTGATGTTGCTGGAGCAGGCGGGAGAACGGATGCAGCAACAGTTTGTGCATCTGGGGCAGCAGATTTTTGATGATAATAGCCGTAAGTTCAGCGTGCAGCAGCAGGATAAGATGCACTCTGTGTTGCAACCGCTGCGTGACCAGCTCGGCGATTTCAGGCGCCGGGTTGACGATGTTTATGATAAAGAATCCCGTGACCGACAGGGGCTGGTGGAGCAGATCGCGCAGCTAAAAACGCTTAATCTGCAGATGAGTCAAGACGCGATTAATTTGACTCAGGCGTTAAAAGGCGAAAACAAAATCCAGGGCAACTGGGGCGAGTTGGTGCTGGAGCGTATTTTAGAAGAGTCAGGGCTGAGGCGCGGTTACGAGTATGAGCTGCAGCTGAGTACGCAAGATGAGACTGGCCGGCGGCTGCAGCCTGATGTGGTGATTCATCTGCCCGAGCGCAAAGATATCATTGTCGATGCCAAAGTGTCTCTGGTCGCCTACGAACGCTACTGTTCGAGTGACGACAAGGTAGAGCAGCAGGCTGCGCTACGTGAGCATGTCAGTTCGATTAAACGTCATATCAAAGGTTTGAGCGAAAAGGGCTACGAGTTGTTACCGGCCCTGCATTCGTTGGATTTCGTACTGTTGTTCATTCCGATAGAATCAGCCTTTCTGGCCGCGCTTGAGCAGGATCGGCAGCTGTTTGGTGATGCCTTTGAACGCAATATTTTATTGGTCAGCCCCTCCACGCTACTGGTAACCCTGCGCACCATCAGTAATATCTGGCGCTATGAAAAGCAGAGCGTCAATGCGCAAGAGATCGCCAAGCGTGGCGGTGAGCTGTATGACAAGTTTGTCGGTTTTGTGGCGGCGCTGGAAGATGTGGGCAAGCATATCGACCAAAGCCAGCGGGCCTGTGAGGTCGCAATGAATCGACTCTCGAGTGGCAAGGGTAATTTGATTAATCGTGCCAGCGAGCTGAAAAAACTAGGCATTAGGGCCAAGAAGTCCTTGCCGAACACGTTGCTCGACAGGGCGGATAGTGGTTCGGTTGAGTTGGATGGGATCGGTTGCAGTGGCCCGGATACTGTCGGCTAAGCTGATTCGGGTCTCTCTGGATCCCGTTTACATCGCAAAATATTCTTTAAGGTAATCGATAAATGAGCGCATTTTGGCGGGCAGAAAGCGCCGATGCGGATAGACTGCAAAAACATCGCTGTGCGGTTGTTCGTAGTCCTCAAGAATCGGCACCAGCTCCCCCGTATCGATATAATCCTGCACCATAAATTGTGGTTTTAAGATGATGCCTACCCCCTGAGTAGCCGCCGCCACCATGGCGCGCCCGTTGTTGGCATTCAGCCGGCCGCTGGCTTTGATCGAGCAAGATTCCTCGGCGTTCCTGAAGAGCCATTCATTGTTGGAAGACGAGTAGCTGTAGGTCAGGCAGTTGTGCTTGCGCAGCTCGGTGGGGTGTTGTGGCTGGCCGTACTGCTCAAGGTAGGCGGGTGAGGCGCAGCAGACCAGGTGATGCTTCATTAAGGGGACCGCGACCAGGCTGGAATCGGGTAGGGCGCCGATACGAATGGCGATATCAAACCCCTCTTCGACCAAATTAACTTTGCGGTCCTGGTAATTGATATCAATGTGAACATCGGGAAAGCGCTTGAGGTAGTTGGCAATGGCTGGCGCCAGTCGCAGTACCCCGAAGTCGATTGGCGCGGTCAGTTTCAGGGTGCCGCTGGGGTGGTTGCTGAGTTCGCTCAGTGAGGCCTCGCCCTCTTCGATGTCGCTGAGCAGGTTTTGGCACAGTCGCAGGTAGCTCTCACCCGCTTCGGTCATGCTGACTTTACGGGTTGTACGGTTAAGTAAACGGATGCTAAGCAGGTCCTGTCTCTTATACACATCT